>NCCY01000147.1 GCA_002279855.1 Rhizobiales bacterium 12-68-15 | reverse complement strand
GCCCTCCCGCAAATCCTCGGGCAGTTTCTCGACCGGATAGTGTTCGCGGACGATCCTGTTCATGGCGCTGTCTCCGGCTCCGATCCTACCACATCACGCAAAGGTCTTGCGGGGATCGAAGGCGTCGCGGACCGCCTCGCCGATGAAGATCAGCAGGCTCAGCATGAGCGCCACGGTGAAGAAGCCGGTGAGGCCGAGCCAGGGGGCCTGAACGTTCGCCTTGCCCTGCGCCAGAAGCTCGCCCAGCGAGGGCGAGCCGGGAGGCAGGCCGAAGCCGAGGAAATCGAGCGCGGTCAGGGTCATCACCGAGGATGACAGGATGAAGGGCAGGAAGGTGAGGGTCGCGACCATCGCGTTGGGCAAAAGGTGCCGCACCATGATGGTGAAATTGCCCACGCCCAAGGCGCGCGCCGCCTGCACATATTCGAAATTCCGCGCCCGCAGGAATTCCGCCCGCACGAGGCCCACCAGCGAGACCCACGAGAACAGGAGCAGGATGCCGAGCAGCACCCAGAAGCCGGGCACCAGCACGGACGAGATGATGAGCAGCAGATAGAGCGAGGGAATCGAGGTCCAGATCTCGATGAAGCGCTGGAACAGCAGGTCCACCCAACCGCCGAAATAGCCCTGCACCGCCCCCGCCGCCACGCCGACGACCGACGAGACAAGGGTGAGGGCGAGGCCGAACAGGACGGAGATGCGGAACCCGTAGATGAGCCGGGCCAGCACGTCGCGGCCCTGATCGTCGGTGCCGAGCCAGTTCATCTCCAGCCCGGCGCAGCCGGAGACGCCAAGGCGTTCCGCCGCCGTCTTGCACTGGGCATCTGTGAGCATCCAGGTGGGCGGGGAGGGCGCCGGGGTCGGCAGATCGAGATTGTGGGTGGAGTAGGAGAAGTGCACCGGGGGCCAGAGCATCCAGCCGCCCTTCTCCGCGATCAGCTTGCGCAGATAGGGGTCGCGATAATCTGCCGTGGTCTCGAAGTCGCCGCCGAACGCGGTCTCGGGATAGTCCCGGATCACCGGCATGTAATAGGCGCCGTCATATTTCACGAGGATCGGCCGGTCGTTCGCGATGAATTCCGCGAACAGGCTCAGCACGAACAGCACCATGAACAGGACGAACGACCACCAGCCCCGGCCATTGCCGCGGAAATTGCGCAGGCGGCGCTGGTTGAGCGGGGACAGGCGGGGACGGCGGACGGGGGCGGGCACGGCCGCGACGGGCAGGGCGGTATCCATGGCTCAGACGTCCCGCGTCTCGAAGTCGATCCGGGGATCGACCATCATGTAGGTGAGGTCGGAGACGAGGCCGATGATGAGGCCGGCCAGCGAGAAGATGTAGAGCGTGCCGAACACCACGGGATAGTCTCGGTTGAGCACGCTTTCGAAGCCCAGCAGGCCGAGGCCGTCCAGCGAGAAGATGGTCTCGATCAGGAGCGAGCCGGTGAAGAAGGCCGAGATGAACGCGCTCGGAAAGCCGGCGATGACGATCAGCATGGCGTTCCGGAACACATGGCCATAGAGCACCTTGCGCTCGCCCAGCCCCTTCATGCGGGCGGTGGTGACATATTGCTTGCGGATTTCCTCAAGGAACGAGTTCTTGGTCAGCAGCGTCATGGTGGCGAAGGCGCCGAGCACCATGGAGGTGAGCGGCAGCACCAGATGCCAGCCATAATCGATGATGCGCTCGGGCCAGGAAAGCTGCGCCCAGTTGTCCGAGGTCAGCCCGCGCAGCGGGAACCAGTCCAGGAACGAGCCGCCCGCGAACAGGATGATGAGCAGGATGGCGAACAGGAAGGACGGCACCGCATAGCCGACGATGATGACCGCCGAGGTCCACATGTCGAAGCGCGAGCCGTCGCGCATGGCCTTGGAGATGCCGAGCGGAATGGAGATGAGATAGGTGAGCAGCGTCATCCAGAGCCCGAGGGAAATGGAGACCGGCAGCTTCTCGCCGATCAGGTCCAGCACCTGGATGTCGCGGAAATAGGAGCGGCCGAAGTCGAACTGGGCATAGTTCCAGATCATCAGCAGGAAGCGTTCATGGGCCGGCTTGTCGAAGCCGAACTGCTTCTCCAGCTCCTTGATGAATTTCGGGTCCAGCCCCTGCGCGCCGCGATATTTGGAGGCGGAGGCGTCCATTCCCCCGCCGGGTACCGAGGCGCCGCCGGAAAAGTCGCTGCCCTGGCCGGAGACGCGGGCGGTGGCCGACACGTCGTCGCCGGTGAGCTGGGCGATCACCCGCTCCACGGGGCCGCCGGGCGCGAACTGCACCACCACGAAGGAGACCAGCATGATGCCGAGAATGGTGGGCACCATGAGCGCGATGCGGCGGAGGATGTAGGCGAGCATCGAAACTCCGGGTTCAGGGGCGCGGCCGGCGGGTCAGCTTTTGCGGGCAAACCATGTGTCGAGGATACCCGTACCATATCTCGGCTGCACCGCCGGGCGGTCATAGACATCCCAGTAGGCGATCCAGTGGGACGGCTTGTACCATTGCGGGATCCAGTAGCGCCCGGCGCGCAGCACGCGGTCGAGTGCGCGGCAGGCGGTGACGAGGTCGGGCCGGGTCTGGGCGGCGAGCGCCACCTGGATCAGCCCGTCCACCGCCGGGCTTGAAATGCCCGACATGTTGTTGGAGCCCGGCATGCGCGCGGTGTCGCTGCCGAAGAAGGCGTTCAGCTCCTCCCCCGGATTGAGCGAGACCGAATAGCGCCGCACCACCACGTCGAAGTCGAAGTCCTTCAGCCGCGACTGGTACTGCGCCGGATCGACCATGCGGAACGAGCCGTCGATGCCGAGGATCTTGAGATTGCCGATCAGGCGGGAGGTGTGGCGCTCGAAGGCGCCGTCATCGTCGAGGAACTCGATGGCGAGCGGTTCGCCCTTCGCGTTGACGAGCCGCCCCTGCCGGACCTCGTAGCCGGCCTCCTTCAGAAGGGCCGCCGCCTTGCGAAGCTGGGTGCGGTCCTGCCCCGAGCCGTCGGTCTTGGCCGGCACATAGGGTTCCCCGAACACCTCGGCCGGCACCTTGTCGCGCCAGGGGGCGAGGAGGCGCTCCTCCTCGGGCGTGGGCAGGCCCTGCGCCATCAGGTCGGAATTCTGGAAGAACGAGACGGTGCGCTCGTACTGGCCATACATCAGGTTCTTGTTGGTCCACTCGAAGTCGAACGCCAGCCCCACCGCCTCGCGCACCCGACGGTCTGCGAACTTGGCGCGGCGGGTGTTGAAGAACCAGCCCTGCGCGCCGGAGGGGGTGTTGTCCGGCAGCACGTCGCGCTTCACGCGCCCGTCCGCGACGGCGGGAAAGTCGTATTGCGTCGCCCAGGCGCGGGAGGTGAATTCCTGCCGGAACAGATAGGCCTTCGCCTTGAACGCCTCGAAGCCCACGTCCCGGTCGCGGAAATATTCGTAGCGGATGGTCTCGAAATTGAAGCGCCCGCGATTGACCGGCAGGTCCGCCGCCCAATAGCCCGCCACCCGGTCATATTCGATGAACCGGCCGCTCTCGAACCGGCCGATCCTGTACGGCCCCGATCCGAGCGGCGGCTCCAGCGTCGTCTCCTCGAACGGGTGCTTGGCATAATAGGCGCGGGAGAAGATGGGCAATGTGGCGGCATAGAGCGGCACGTCGCGGGGGCGTTCCGCCGTGAAGCCCAGCACCACCACGGACGGCCCCTCCGCCTGCGCCCCGGTGAACTCGCGCAGCGCCTGCCGGATCAGCGGATGGCCGGACGCCTTCAGGGTGGTGAGCGACCAGACCACGTCCGCCGAGGTCAGCGGCGAGCCGTCATGGAAGCGGGCTTCCGGGCGCAGGGTGAAGCGGTAGCTGCGCCCGTCCTCCGACACGGTGACGCCGGAGGCCACCAGCCCGTAGAGGGAGGAGGTCTCGTCCTGCGCGCCCGTCATCAGGCTGTCGAAGATCAGCCCCACGCCCTGCGCCCCGTCGCCGCGCAGGATGTAGCCGTTCAGCGAGTTGAAGGTCTGGAAGGACTGGTTGTAGGCGGCGGTCGGCCCGATCAGCGAATAGGTGCCGCCCTTGGGCGCGTCGGGCTTCACATAGTCGAAATGGGTGAAGTCGGCGGGATATTTCAGGTCGCCGAAGGCGGAGAGGCCATGCCGCTCCACGCCTGCCGGGGCCGGGGCGGGCGCCGCTGGCGGGCCGGCGGCATCGGGCGCGGCGGTCGGCGCACCCGTCTGCGCGCGGGCCGGTGCCACCAGCGCGGCGGCCCCGGCGCCGGCGGCGATGCGGAGCAGGGTGCGGCGGCTCGGCCCGGTGCCGCTCATTGCGGTGCGGCCCCGATCCGGGCCGACTTCTGGGCGTCAAACCACCAGATGGTGGGGAATTCGAAGCTGTATTTGGGCAGGGTCGCCGGCCGGCCGAAGCGGTCCCAGCGCGCGGTGCGGGTGAAGCGCAGGGTCCAGGCGGGAATCACATAGTCGTTCCACAGCAGCACCCGGTCGAGCGCATGGGTGGAGGCCACCAGCTCGTCGCGGGTGCGGGCATAGATGACCTTGTCGATCAGCGCGTCCACGGCCGGGTTGGCGATGCCGGCATAGTTGCGCGAGCCCTCGCGCCTGGCGCTTTCCGTGCCCCAATAGTCCCGCTGCTCGTTACCGGGCGAGAGCGACTGGCCCCAGGCGGCGATGATCATGTCGAAGTCGCGGGAGCGCACGCGGTTGATATATTGCGAGGAATCCACCATGCGCACGGACACCTGGATGCCGAGGCGCTCCAGTCCGGGCTTGTAGAACAGCGCCACGCGCTCGAAGGCGGGGCTGTTGATGAGGATCTCGATGGTGAAGGGCTCGCCCTTGGCGTCCACCATCTGCTTGCCCTTCACCTGATAGCCGGCCTGCTTCATCAGCTCGAAGGCGGCGCGCAGGTTGGAGCGGCGCTGCTCCTCGGTGCCATAGACCGGGTTGGTATAGGGGCGGTTGAACAGTTCCGCCGGCACCTTGTCCTTGACGGTGTTCAGGATCTCCAGCTCCGCGCCCTTCGGCACGCCGGACGAGGCCAGTTCCGTGCCGGAGAAGAAGCTGTTGATGCGGGTATACTGGCCGAAGAACAGGGTGTGGTTCATGCCCTCGAAATCGAGCGCATAATTGAGCGCCCGGCGCACCCGCTGGTCCTGGAACTTCTCCCGGCGCAGGTTGGGAATGAAGGCCTGCATGACGCCGGAGGCGCGGTTCTCGAAGGTCTCCAGCACCACCCGGCCCTCGGCCTTGGCGGGGAAGTCATAGGCGGTGGCCCAGTTCTTGGCCGAGGATTCCACGCGGAAGTCGTACTGGTCGGCCTTGAACGCCTCGATCTCCACCGTCTCGTCGCGGAAATACTCGTAGCGGATCTCGCCGAAATTGTTGGCGCCCACATTCACCGGCAGTTTCTCGCCCCAGTAATCCGGCACGCGCTCATAGACCACGGTGCGGCCCGGCACGAAGGACTTGATACGGTAGGCGCCCGAGCCGAGCGGCGGCTCCAGCGTGCCCTGGGTGATGTCGCGGGCCTTGCCGGCGCCGTCCTTGCCGGTCCACCAGTGCTTGGGCAGCACCATCATCTCGCCGACGATCTGCGGCAGCTCGCGATTGCCGCCCTGGTCGAAGGTGAAGGTCACCTCATGGTCGCCGGTCTTCTGCACGTCCTTGACGTGGCGGTAATAGAATGCCTGGCCGGGGCTGTTCTTGGTGATCACGTCGAACGACCACACCACGTCGTCGGGCGTGATCGGCTTGCCGTCCTGCCAGCGGGCATCCTTGCGCAGGCGATAGGTGACCTGGGAGAAGTCCGCCGGAAACGACAGGCCTTCCGCGATCAGGCCATAGGCGGTTGCCACCTCGTCGCGGGACTGGGTGGTGAGGGTGTCGTAGATCAGCCCGATGCCGGCCGCCACCGCGCCGCGCGGGATGATGGCGTTGAAGCTGTCGAAGGTGCCGGTTTCCGAGAACCGCACCGCGCCGCCCTTCGGCGCGTCCGGGTTCACATAGTCGAAATGCTTGAAGTCCGGCGGGTATTTCGGTTCGCCGAGCAGCGAGGTGGCATGGCGGAAGGGCGCCTCTGCCGGGGCGGTCGCCTCGGGCGCGGCGGCGGGCGGCGTTGCCTGCGGAGCGGCCCCCGCGTCTGCGGGCGGTGCGGCGGGCGCCGGTGCCGACTGCGCCAGGGCCTGCTGCGCCAAAGCCTGCTGCGTGAGGGCCGGCAGGGAACCGGCCAGCAGGGCGACGGCGAGGGCGAGGCTGCGAACGTCCAAACGCATCAGGCGGGCTCCGGGTCTACGGCGCGAACGGCGGGCTTGAAGCGCCATAGCCGATTATGACCCCTGAGGCGACGGCAGAAAAATGGCGTGGCCGCGCATCTGTCCGCAAAATCGGGTGATTTTGCCCGTTCTTCCCGCTGTTCCCGCCAGAAATGAAACGGGCCGGTCAGAGACCGGCCCGTTCGAACTTACCTTGCGCGATCGAGCGGGCCTGTTCCGCCCGCCGGCCCGCTCATTTGGGAGCGGTCGGCTGTCCGGCATCGCCGGTCGGCGCGGCGGCGGGCGCCGCAGGCTTGTCGCCGCCGCTGGCCGCAGGGGCTGCGGCCGGTGCTGCAGGCGCTGCCGCAGCGGTGGCCGTCGGAAGCGGCTTGGGGCTGTGCGACAGCGAGTTGAGATAGGCGATCAGGTCCGCCCGCTCCATTTCCTTCGGGATGCCCGCGAAGGCCATGGCCGTGCCGGGAATGTCCGCC
>NCCY01000146.1:2057-8790 GCA_002279855.1 Rhizobiales bacterium 12-68-15 | reverse complement strand
CGTGATCGCAGCCGTCAGAGACGTCTTGCCATGGTCAACGTGACCGATCGTGCCGATGTTGCAGTGCGGCTTGTTGCGTTCAAATTTTGCTTTGGCCATCGTTCTCTCTCGGTGTGCTTCGGATCAGTCAACGGCGCGCCCGCGCGGGCGGAAAAAGACGCCGTGGGATAGGGGGTTTCCGCTCGGTCTGCAAGTGGTCGCAATGCGTGCAGGCCAAAGGCGCTTGCTTTTGGGCCGAATCGAGGCGCAGGCCCATGGGGCAACGATTGGCCACGCTCCAGCAACACACTGTCACAGGACCGGCCCAATTTCGCCGCCGATCCGCGCGCTAATATGTGGACCGAGTCTATCCCCGCTTTCGCCAGCCACGGCGCACCCGCAGAGACATCTGATGCACGCCCGCAACCGCGCGCCGGAGACCTTAGAGGCCGGCCACTCCTTCCAGGTGACTGCCATGCGCCCGTCCACCCACTTGGCCCGCGGCGCATCGCGCCGTGTTCTCATCGTGGCCCTTGCTGTGGCTGCGCTGATCGCGGTCTCTGCCGCCGTTCTGGTTCGTCTGGGGCAGGATGAGGGCCAAACCCTCGCCAACCGGCCGGCCCCTGCCGAGCCGGGCCTGTTCGAATTCCCCAGCCGCCGGGAAACTCCGCCCACGGCTGCCGCTCCGGTTGCTCCCGCGCCGCAAACGGAGCCTGCGACCGCTAGCGCCCCCCCGCCCCGCGCGGCTTCGCCGGCCGGCGTCAAGCCGCCGGCCTTGCCAACGGGTGTCGAACGGTTTGACTCCTGCCGTCCCGCCTGCGACAGCCGCGACCCCGCCCTGTCGGGAGCCCCGCCCGCCGCTGCCCCGCCCCGGATGGCGTCCGATGTGCCTCTGCCGCCGCGCGGCATCGGCGAAGGCGTCCCGGCGAGGGCCGAGCCCGGACTGATCGATCGCACCGTCAGCGCTACGCGCACCGCCGTGTCTGACGTGACCGAGCAGATGAAATCCGTATTCGGGATCAAGTAGGCCGCGCCCGGCGAAGCCCGGACGGCGGTCGGATCGCTTCCGGCTTCCTCAGGCGACTGGAGCGGGTGAAGGGAATCGAACCCTCGTATTCAGCTTGGAAGGCTGCTGCTCTACCATTGAGCTACACCCGCGCGCCACCCGCGCCTCACGCCAGAGGCGACCTGACAGGTCGCACATGAACGACGGGTGGTGGAGGGGGTTGGATTTGAACCAACGTAGGCAGAGCCAACGGATTTACAGTCCGTCCCCTTTAACCACTCGGGCACCCCTCCATCGACGGCCCGTCGTCCATCAGGCTTCGCACCGAAATGCTGTCCGGTTTCCCGGTCGCCTTGAGGAGGGTGGTTATGGAAAAGCCGATCCGGGAAGTCAACCGCAAATCGGCGCGGTTCACAGGGGCTTTCCACCGTCCTCCCCGACGGCGGCCGGAGAGCAGCGGCGGACTGTGCTCCAGCCAACAATGCGCGGCACAGGCAGCGCGGTATGCAAGCCCCCCTTGCACGCGCGGGCGCGGTCTGACAAAGCCTTGGCTATGTCTGAACCTCCGCACCGCCCCGCACGCGCCCGCCTCCGTCCGCCCTTCAAGAGCGGAAACCGTCCGTTTGCCGGTAGCGGCCAGCCGCGCGCCTCCCGTCCGCCGGCCTGGGAGGGCGAAAACGACATCGCCCTTCTCTATGGCTGGCACACGGTTGGCGAGGCGCTGAAGAATCCGCGTCGCAAGTTCCGGCGCATCCTCGCCACCGAGAACGCGGTGAAGCGGCTCGAAGAGGAAGGGCTGCGCCTGCCGGTCGCGCCGGAAGTGGTCCGCCCCTCCGAGATCGACAAGCTGCTCGGCTCGGACGCGGTGCATCAGGGGCTGCTGGCGGAATGCGACCACCTGCCCTCCCCCGCCTTGAAAAAGGTCGCAGGCGCGGATCTCGTGCTGGTGCTCGACCAGATCACCGACCCGCACAATGTTGGCGCCATCGTCCGCTCGGCGGCCGCTTTTGGCGTCGGCGCCATCGTGACAACCGCCCGCCACAGCCCGGTGGCTACCGGCGTGCTCGCCAAGAGCGCTTCGGGCGGCCTTGAGCATGTCCCCATCTGCCTGGTCCAGAACCTCGCCCGCGCCCTCACTGAGCTCAAGGACGGCGGCATGCTGGTGGTGGGCCTTGATAGCGAAGGGCCGGCCGATATCGAGGACACGATGCTGCGGGCGCCTCTGGCGCTGGTGCTGGGCGCCGAGGGCAAGGGTCTGCGGCAACTCACCCGCGAGACCTGCGACGTGCTGGCCCGGATCGACCTGCCCGGGGTCATCAAGAGCCTCAACGTCTCCAATGCGGCCGCGCTTTCGCTGGGCATCGCCCGTCGGGCGCTGAAGCGGGCCTCGGCACCCGGCTGATGCGGCCTCCGTCGCAATACATGACGTTACGTCATCAAATCATTCCAGACCTTCAACTGCATAGACCTTTGACTATAGACCTTCGGCCACAGACTTTTGACCAATCGTGCGTCTGACTGAATTCGGTCATGGTTAGGTTGTGGCGCTTGGCGTCCGACTCGGAAATCCGCGCGCCAAATGATGCGGAGTTGATGAGACCACTGGAGGAACGCCAACCGCCCGCTCCGCTTGTCGGACGAGCTGCGCCAGCCATTCTCCAGCCTCCTTCCGTGCCTCGGGCCAGCGCCCTGCGTCCCATTCGCTTGGGACTGGCATCGATCTGGGAGGATATCCATGGCTGTAACGACCGCACCGGCCGCTGCGTCGGCGCCCATGACGAAGGAGGAACGAAAGGTCATCGTTGCCTCCTCCGCCGGCACCGTCTTCGAGTGGTACGACTTCTATCTGGCAGGTTCGCTGGCCGCGAACATCGCCGCCACTTTCGTTCCCGGAACCAACGACACGGCGAAGTTCATCTTCGTTCTGTTCGGTTTCGCCGCCGGCTTTGCGGTGCGTCCTTTCGGCGCGATCTTCTTCGGTCGACTGGGTGACCTGATCGGCCGCAAATACACCTTCCTCATCACCATGGTGATCATGGGCATCGCGACTTTCGTGGTCGGCATCCTGCCCGGCTATGACACCATCGGTTACCTTGCTCCCATTGCCTTCATCCTCTGCCGCCTGCTGCAGGGCCTCGCGCTCGGTGGTGAATATGGCGGTGCTGCGACCTATGTGGCGGAACATGCGCCCCACGGCCGCCGCGGTTTCTACACCTCCTGGATCCAGACCACCGCCACGGTCGGACTGTTCCTGTCGCTGCTGGTGATCCTGTCGCTGCGCCTGTCCATGTCTCCGGAAGCCTTTGCGGCCTGGGGCTGGCGCGTGCCGTTCCTGCTGTCCATCATCCTGCTCGGCTTCTCCATCTGGATTCGTCTCCAGCTCCAGGAATCCCCGGCCTTCCAGAAGATGAAGGACGAGGGCACCCGGTCCAAGGCACCGCTCAAGGAAGCCTTTGGCCGGTGGTCAAATGCCAAGATTGCGCTTATCGCGCTGTTCGGCGGCACCGCCGGTCAGGCCGTGGTGTGGTATACGGGCCAATTCTACGCGCTGTTCTTCCTCACTCAGACTATGAAGGTGGACGGCACGACGGCAAACCTCGTCATCGCCTTTTCGCTGCTCATCGGCACACCGTTCTTCATCTTCTTCGGCTGGCTGTCGGACAAGATCGGCCGCAAGCCGATCCTTCTGATGGGCTGCCTCATCGCAGCGGTCACCTACTTCCCGCTGTTCGGCATGATCGCGAACATAGCGAATCCGAAGCTGATCGCCGCGACCGAACAGGTGAAGATCGTCGTCACGGCCGATCCGGCCCAGTGCGGCACGCTGTTCGATCCGGTCGGCGTGCGCGTCTTCACACGGCCCTGCGACGTGTATCGCCGGACCCTTGCTACCAACTCCATGCACTATGAAATGGTGGCCGGCCCTGCGGGTTCTCCCCTGACCGCGGTGGTCAATGGCACGCCGGTGGCGATCCCGGACACCGACAAGACCGGTGCCTCGATCGTCGCTGCCGCGCAGACCGCCGGATATCCCAAGGTCGGCGACCCCTCGATCCTCAAGCAGCCGACGGTCGCTGGCGTCTTGACGGACTCGCGCTCGCTGACCCTGATCGCCCTGCTCTTCGTCCTCGTCCTCTATGTGACGATGGTGTACGGGCCGATCGCCGCGCTGCTGGTGGAGCTCTTCCCCACCCGTATCCGCTACACCGGCATGTCGCTGCCCTACCACATCGGCAACGGCTGGTTCGGCGGCTTCCTGCCCCCCACCGCCTTCGCCATCGTGGCCGCCACCGGCAATATCTTTGCCGGCCTCTGGTACCCCGTCGTGGTGGCCGTGATGACGCTCATCGTCGGCTTCTTCCTCCTGCCCGAAACCAAGGACAGGAACCTGGAAGACTGGCACTGAGCCCTGCGGCCGGCGGTTTTCCCGCCGGCCAACTCGCCTGCCAAGGCCCCGCTCCGGCGGGGCTTTTTTGCCCCACAGACCTTTCGCATCGGCCGGCCCTGAAGTGGCACCGGCCAAAGCTCTATCGGCTTGGCCCCGGCGGCGTCCGATAGGAAAGCGTGCTTTTGACCCTATTGCTGCTGCACGCAGCGCCGGTCCTTGAGCGACTCGATCTTCTGCGTGGAGAAGCGGAACAGGGATTTCTCCTCGATGGCCGCGCTGCCGGTGGTCTTCATGAACTTCGCATAGTCCTTGCAGTTCTTGGCCGTCGCCTTGTCCTTCACCTCGCGCCAGAAGGTGACGCCGTTCTCACCGATCGTGAACTCGTCCGATTCACATCCTGCGGTGGGGCTGCAATTGCCCTGCACCGAATAGCCGCCTTCGAAGACCGGCTTTGCCGACGGCAGGTTGAAGATGGCCAGCCCCCGGTCCGGCCCTGTTCCGGCATCCAGGATCAGGAACGTCTTTGCCAGGGCGATGTAATAATAGGCGGAATCGTCACCTCCCCCGATCACCACGTCGGTCGGGCGCTGCTCCACAAGGCAGTCCGCCTTGAGGTCTCCTGTCGATTTGCGCACCAGAAAGCGGGTGCCGACGTCTTCCGTTTTTTCGTTGGCAAGCACCGTAACCTGATCATTGCGCAGGCACTGCCAGACGGTTGGCGGAAAAGGATTGGCCAGTGCAGGCGCGGCGGACAGGGCCAGCAAACCGGCAGCGATGGCGGGCACGCGGGACACGATGTTCATCAAGAACCTCCTGGGTGACATCCCCGCCCCGGACCGAGCTTGTGGCATCCGTGGGCAGGTGAATCGGCTTCCGACAGCCTTTTTAAGGCAGGCGCCTGTCAGGCACCTGACAGAAGCGGTGCGGGGTCGCCACCCCGCCAGCGGGAACCATAGGGCGCGCGCGCCGTTGTCCTTCCGAGCGGTCATTGCGACCCCTGACTTCCCTTCCCCCAACATGAAGGTTGCCAACATGCGGAAACGAAAAGCAATTTTCGTCGCGCTGCTCATGGCGTGCACCCCCTTCGCCTTCGGCTCCGGTGCGCAGGCGCAATCCCCATACCCGCAGGGTCCCTACGGCACGCCCGGCTATCATCGCCCGCCGCCGCCCCCGCCGCCGGGATATCGACGCGGACCGCCGCCCAGGGCGGAGCAGCATTACGGCTGGCGCAAGCGCGGCGGTCGCCTTCCCCCCGGCCAGGGCTATGTGGTGTCCGACTATCGCCGCCACGGCCTTCGCCAACCCCCGCGCGGCTATCGTTGGGTGCGGACCGGGAATGACTATGTCCTCGCAGCAGCGGCGACAGGCATCATTTCCAGCATCATCCGCGCCACCCAGTGACCAACGGAGGCGGGCCCTGGCGGCCCGCCTCTTTCACGTGGATCACCCATCCAGATGGAATCCGAGGGGAAAACCCGCTAGATCTCCGCACCGATAACCTTCGATACCGGGGCGGCCGTGGTTACCTCCATCACCTTTTTCTATGCTGCATTCGCTCTTCTCGGGGGGGTAATCGGCGCGCGGCTGGTGCAAGCCCGCATGAGCGCGGGTGTCTATAGCGCCGGCGCCGGCTTTCTCGCGTCGGTCGCCACCCAGTTGAACGGCGGCAGCGAAGCCGCGGCTTTCGCCACCTTCCTGCTTGCCGCGTCGCTCATGGGCCTGCTCTTCAAGCTTCGCCCGCTTCAGATTGCCGGCATCCTCGCAGCGGTGATCGTGGTCTCGGTCGTCGGCAGCTTCATGATCAGCTTCGCCCTCGGCTTCGAGAATGGCTTCCTGAAAGCGCTGAACCATTCCTTGAAGCCGTGAGCGCGGCACCGACGAGGCAGTTGACGAAAACCGGCCAGTCGGGAGATAGATGCGCACGGATCGCCGTTTGCAGCGGCCCCGACTTTTTCCCGTGGTTTGTTCATTGCCTGTGCAACGTCCCGGGCATGCCGGTTTAGCTCAGCGGTAGAGCAGCGGTTTTGTAAACCGAAGGTCGGGGGTTCAATCCCCTCAACCGGCACCATCGGCCCCTTTTCAGATCCCAGGGACGGTTGCGGAACCTCCGGAGGAACGCGCGGAATGCTCTATGCGATTCTCGCCTATCATGCGGAAACGGAAGTGGAATCCTGGTCGCCGCAGGAGGATACGGCGCTGATGGAGAAGCTGCTGGCCATTCACGACCGCCACGTGGCGGCGGGCACGTTCGGCCCGGCGGCGCGCCTCGGCGCGACAGAAGCGGCGCGCACGCTGCGGGGGCCGGGGATCGGCACCGTCATGGACGGACCATTCGCGGAGACCAAGGAGCAGTTGCTGGG
>NCCY01000146.1:0-2031 GCA_002279855.1 Rhizobiales bacterium 12-68-15 | reverse complement strand
CCTGACAGAAACATCGCCCGGCAGCCGCGCACCGAATCCGCGATGAAACGGTCGGTCTCGGCGATGCGGCGGAGGTCGCGCATGTCGGCGTGCATCACCAGCCAGTAGGCGCGCTCGAAACGGATATCGGGCAGGATGCGGACGAGGCCGCGATTGGCGGCGGCGTAGTCGTGGAGGATGCCGATGCCGCCGCCCGCTTCTACGGCCGCCATCTGGCCGACCGCGCTGGCGCATTCGAAGCGGCGGGCGCACAGGCGGGACAGGGCGTCCATGTAATCCAGCCCGGAACTGTAAGCCAGATCATGCACATAGGTGACGAGCGTGCGATCCTTGAGGTCGTCCGCGCCGCGCACCGGCCCGGTGCGCTCCAGATAGGCGGGGGCGGCATAAACGCTGAGGGAATAATCGGTTAGCTTGCGCCCGACCAGCCGGCCCTCCTCCGGGCGGTCGAGGATGATGGCGATGTCGGCTTCGCGGCGGGAGAGGGAAAAGGTGCGCGGCAGGGGCACGAGCTGGAGCACGAGATCGGGGTGCGCCTCGCACAAGGCCGGCAGGCGGGGGGCGAGAAAGTAGGTGCCGAAGGCATCGGGGGCGCCGATGCGCACGGTGCCTTCCAGCCGCAGGTCGGTTCCGCCAAGTAGCGCCTGCGCCTTGAGAAATTCGCTTTCCACCCGCTCCGCGATGGGCAGAAGCTGCTCGCCGACGCTGGTCAGGGTGCAGCCCGTGGGGCGGCGTTCCACCACCTTGGCGCCCAGTTCCGCCTCCATCGCGGTGAGCCGGCGGGTGACGGTGGCGTGGTCAAGGCCAAGCCTCTGAGCGGCGGCGAGGATCTGCCCGGCCCGCGCCACGGCCAGAAAAATGCGCGCATGGTCCCAGTTCATATCCACTTATAGGCCGAAAAATGCGGAATATATCGGAGAAATTGGGCGTTGCTCTGCGCTTATACCCAGGACCATCTATCTGCAGCCAGACCCCTCCTCCGGACAGAGCGAAAACGCACATGCAGACCATCGGCCACTTCATCGCGGGCGCCCCCGTCGGCGGCAGCGGGGCGCGCACCGCCCCCACCTTCAACCCGGCGACCGGCGAGCAGATCGCGGCGCTGGACCTCGCGGATGCCGCGCTGGTGAACGAGGCGGTTGCCGCCGCCGCCGCCGCCCTCCCCGCCTGGGCCGCGACCCCGGCGCCGGCGCGGGCGCGGGTGATGTTCCGCTTCAAGGACCTGCTCGAGCGGCACATGGACGAGCTGGCCACCCTCATCACCCGCGAGCATGGCAAGACGTTCGAGGATGCCAAGGGCGAGCTGGCGCGCGGGATCGAGGTGGTGGAATTCGCCTGCGGCATTCCGCACCTGCTGAAGGGCGAGTTTTCCGATCAGGTGGGCCGGGGCATCGACACCTTCTCCATGCGCCACCCGGTCGGGGTGTGCGTGGGCATCACGCCGTTCAACTTCCCGGCCATGGTGCCGCTGTGGATGTTCCCGGTGGCGCTGGCGACGGGCAACACCTTCGTGCTGAAGCCGTCCGAGAAGGACCCGTCCTGCGGCCTGCGCCTTGCGGAGCTGCTGGCGGAAGCCGGCCTGCCCAAGGGCGTGTTCAATGTGGTGAACGGCGACAAGGTGGCGGTGGATGCGCTGCTGACCCACCCGAAGGTGGCGGCGGTGAGCTTCGTCGGCTCCACCATGGTGGGCGAATATGTCTATCGCACCGCCAGCGCCAACGGGAAGCGGGCGCAGGCGCTGTGCGGGGCCAAGAACCATCTGGTGGTGATGCCCGATGCGGACCTGGACAAGACCGTGGATGCGCTGATGGGCGCGGGCTACGGCTCGGCCGGCGAGCGCTGCATGGCGGTGTCGGTGGCGGTGGCCGTGGGCGGCGTCGGCGATGCGCTCATGGAAAAGCTGGTGCCCCGCGTCCAGGCGCTCAAGGTCGGCTCCGGGCTTGATCCCGAGAGCGAGATGGGCCCGCTGGTGACGAAGGAGCATCTCGCCAAGGTCACCGGCTATGTGGAGACCGGCGTCAAGGAAGGCGC
>NCCY01000145.1 GCA_002279855.1 Rhizobiales bacterium 12-68-15 | reverse complement strand
CCAGAGCCTGCGCCATCGCGCTGCCAAGCCCGCTCCCCGCACCGAGAACCAGCGCCACCTTGCCGTTCAAACCGAGATCCATGCGACCTCTCCTTCGTGAAGGATTCCGTGCGCACCAGATACGGTTTTCATTGCCCGGAGAACAGCGTCAATCCACATGCAAGGGGGCAGCCGGCACCCGCGTGCAGACCTGCGCGAGGGAAGCGCCGACTATTCCCAGGTGCAGCCGAGACGGCGCAGGTCCTCATCGACCCAGCTTCGGTCGAGCGTACCGTTGCCGATCGCCTCCATCTGCCGGGCCTCGGTCGCGATCTTCCGGATCGCGGCATCAAGCACCCGCCCGGCGTCCGCGGACGGGACACAGACCACGCCATCCGCATCGCCGACGACCAGATCGCCGGGCATCACCACCATGCCCTGGAGGGCGATGGGAAAATTGATCTCGCCCGGCCCGCTCTTGTAAGGGCCGCGATGGGTCGCCCCTCTGGCGAAGACCGGGAACGGACTGCGCCGGATGAAGTCGAGGTCGCGCACGGCGCCGTCGATGACAATCCCCGCCACGCCCCGCTTCTGCGCCTGGGTCATCATGATCTCGCCGATCAGGGCGTTCTGCACATGCCCTCCGCCATCCACCACGATCACGTCCCCCGGCTGCGCGAGGTCGATGGCCTTGTGCAGCATGAGATTGTCGCCAGCCCGTGTCCGGACGGTGAGCGCCGAGCCGCACATGGGCGTGCCGCAATGAAGCTGGCGCAAGGCCGCGTCAGAGCCCGCGAGCCGCCACATGCCATCGCTGATGGCCGCGACCGGGATTCCCTGCGCCTTGCGTACCAGCGCCTCCGGCAGGCGCTCACAGGCTGCACGGATGCGGAAACCGATGGGCATGGATCTCTCCTGGAGAAGGGGGGCGGAGCCGAGGCCCCGCCGCCGTGTCGGGATGCCGTCAGTTGGCGGAAAAGCCGGTGCGCGCGATAACCTCACCCCATTTCGCACGCTCTTCCGTCACGAAGGCGGAAAGCTCGGGGGCGGTCGAAGCGTGCACCTGCCCGCCCACGCTTTCGATGCGCTTGCGCAGCCCCGGGTCGGCCAGCGCCTGATGGACGGCCTTGGTGAGGGCATCGAGCACCGGGGCGGGCGTGCCGGCCGGCGCGAAGAGGGCCCACCAGGTTTCAGCGAAATAGTCCTTGAAGCGAGGATCCTGCGAGACCGTCGCCACGTCCGGAAGGGAGGCTAGGCGCTCCTTTCCGGTCACGGCGATGCCCTTCAACTGCCCCGCCTGAATGTGGGGCGCAGCCTCAAGAGCATTCACCACCACCAGTGGCACGTGGCTGCCAATGGCGTCCGTTACGGCGGGCCGCCCTCCTTGATAGGGGATATGCTTGAGCTTCATGCCCGCCTCACGCTCCAGCAGGGCCATGGCCAGATGCGGGAGGGAGCCATTGCCGGGCGTGGCATAGGCATACTGGTCCGGGGACGCCTTCGCGAGCGTGATGAGTTCATCAAGCGTGTTCGCGGGAAAGGCCGGATTGGCTGCGATGACAGACGGAATGTCGCCGATCATGGAGATGGGGGCGAGGTCCTTTTCCACGTCGAAGCCAGGCGTCTTGTAGAGCGCCATGTTGATGGCAAGGCCATTGGTTCCGAGCAGCAGCGTGTAGCCGTCGGGCGCGGCGCGGGCGACCGTCCGTGCCGCAAGGTTGGAGCCGGCGCCGGGCTTGGTTTCCACCACGAATGTCTGCTTGAGCGAGGTCGACAGATTTTCGGCCAGCGCCCGTGCGACGGTATCCACCGCCCCACCCGCCGAAAAGCCCACGAGGATGGTTACCGGCCGTGCCGGATAGGGGTCCGCCGCCTGCGCCGGGGCACAGGAGAGAATGGCGGCAGCACAGGCGAGCCGCGACAGGGTGCGGAACATTGGCGTTTCTCCCACTTGCTTTTTGTTGTCCTGAAAGCGCTTTGTGCCAGCGTCTTGCGGGGCGGTGCACGGTCACATGTGTTCGAGACCGCGAACGATGGAGGGAAAGACCCTCTGGAAGCTCTCCGCGTGGGTGGCGCTGCCGAAATTGCGTCGGCGTGCCAGATTGCCGTTCTTGAGTGCTACCCCCCGGTAATAATCCCAGAGCGCGGTCTGGCCTTCGAGGCACTGCATGGCAGCCCACTTGGTTTCCCAGACATCGCTGATATCGAGCAGGGTATCCGGCACATAAGCGCAGATTTCCGGCTGGTGAGGCTCGAAACTGTAGACCTGCGGTGCCCCCGCAACCGCCCCCCAGGGGCGACCCTGCGCCTGCGCAACCTGCCGTGCCTCAAGTGCAAAGCGGAAAGTCTCCACATGGTCCCAGTTGGAAGGGTCCACCTGTGGGTGGGTCAGCATGAATGCCGGCTGTGCCTTGCGCAGGAGGCGCACCGTGGCCTCGAACATCTCGGGGGTGGGCCGCAGCGGATAGTCTTCGGACTCCAGAAAATGAATTTCGGCTCCCAGTATGTCCGCAGCCTTCTCCGCTTCGGACCTGCGTATATCGCGGGCTTTTTCCGCGTTCATTTGCGGATCAGTATAGAGTTTTGCAGATTCCCCGATGGCACCATAGCTCAGGCAGATAACGATGGGATGCAGTCCGCGTTTTTTGTGCGATGCAATCGCCCCGCCGGCGCGCCATACAAAGTCACCCACATGCGCACTCACCACAACGAAATTCTGCTCCGACACGGAACGCTCCCTTTTCTCTTTATCCGAACAGTATTCGGATCGTTCTGAGGGATGACCCTAGCGAGCCCGCCGTCAGGCGACTACGGCGTTTGTCACTGCCTGACATACCGAAAATGATATAGGTCAGGCGAACCGGCCAGCGGGCGAACGGTCAGATGGAGGCAGCGGGGATGTCCGGTCGAAGCTATTCTCTGTTTCATCAGAGACTGCGCATGCGCCAGTTGCGGGTGCTCGTCGCCGTGGCCGAACAGGGCAGTGTTCTGAAGGCCGCGCGCATGCTCGGCATGACACAGCCCGCCGCCACCCGCAGCCTGCTGGAAGTGGAAGATTATCTTGGCCAGCGCCTGTTTGATCGCGGGCCAAGAGGCATGACCCCGAACCGCCACGGCGACGCGGTGATCCGCCGCGCGCGGCGGGTGCTGGCCGATCTGGATGGTATTCCGTCGGATATCGCCCTTCTGGACAGCGGTCTGTCGGAAGCTGTCACGGTGGGAGTGCTCATTTCGGCCTCTTCCGGGCTTCTGCCGCGCGTCCTCTCCCGCTTCGGGCAGTTGCATCCGGGCATCTTGATCAGCGTTGTGGAGGGGAGGATGCACGACCTTCTCGCACAGCTTGCCGGCGGGCAGGTGGACCTGGTGCTGGGCCGGCTCTACGAGCCGCCGACCGCCGACGACTTCGTGCGCGAGCCGCTGTATCACGAGCCGCTTGCCATCGTTGCTCGCGCCGGACATCCGGCGTTTCTGCGCAGTGATGTGGATGCGGCCTATCTCCGCACAGCCGCCTTCGTGCTGCCGACGCTGGCACAGCGCATCGGCCAGGATGTGGATCTTGCCATGCATGAAAATGGCCTGAAGCCCGAGGCGCCGCCCGTGCGGGCGAGTTCAACCTCCTTCATCAGGGAGATGCTGTTCGCGACCGACCACCTGACCATGCTGTCGCGGCTGACACTGGTAGGAGACCTGGTGCGGGGCGGATTGCGGCTCGTACCCCATCCGATTGCCACAGCCCCACGGCCAGGCGGGATCATCCTGCGCGCCGGAACAGCAATCCCTCCTGCCGTTCGCGCGCTGAAGCATGTGGTGGAAGCCTGCATCAGCGAACTTGTCGCCACCGGCTTTCTGGAGCCACACGGGCCGCCGGCCCGACGGGGCGCGGGCCGGCGGGACTGAGCCTTCCGGCCGGCCCGTCAGCTTCCCGCCGCCCGTCGCGCCGCGATCAGGCGAACTCGACGGCGATCTGCTCGCCCACCATGCGGAAGGCGGCCTGCGCCCCGGCGATGGCCCGGTCTTCCTCCGCGTCGGTGAGCGGCACGGAATCCAGCGCCGCCGTGAAGGTGCGCCAGTGCAGGCCGCGACCGGCGGGATGGCCGGCGAGATGGCGGGCCGCAAAATCCTCTCCGAAGCCCAGTGCGCCGGCCGCCTTCAGCAGGAAAGCGGCACCCAGATTGGAGCCTTCCACCACATAGAGCCAGCCGAGCGCCGCCGCCGTGTCCTGCGGCGCCTCGGCGGCCGGGGGCAGGTCCGGAAGGGCGATGCCGAGGTCGGCGGCATCCTGCTCCACCAGATCGAGCCGGCGCCGTCCGGCGAGGTCCGGCAGCAGCGCGCCAAGCGCCCCGCTGCGGAACAGCGGGTCCACCGCATGGTGAACGCGGTATTGCAGCCGGACGAAGCGGGCATAATTCTCGCGGCTGGCAAACGGCGCTGCGGCCATGATCCGGTCGTCAATTTCCTGATGCGCGTCGCGGGTCGCGGCCTTCATGCGCTTTGCGCGGCTTTCCTCACGCGGCATCGGACGTTCAAGCTCCAGCGTTTCCATCAAACAACCACTCCGTAAATTAAAATAACTCTAAACTTCTATCGCGGGCCCGGACTATTCCTCGCGAAACGCACGATTGATTTGATCATACAGAGGTTTTGTCAAATAGGAGAGTGCCGTGCGCTCTCCTGTCGTGATGAAAACCTCCACCGGCATGCCCGGCACCAGAGCGTGCGGCGCGATGCGATCAAGCGCGCCCGGGGCGAGCGCCACCCGCACCAGATAATGCGAAAGGCCGGTCCGGGGGTCCTGGGTGTGATCGGCGGCCACCTGCGTCACCTGCCCGGAAATCTCCGGCGTGGTGTGCGAATTGAACGCCGAAAGGCGCAGCAGGGCCGGCTGGCCGATGCGGACCTGATCGATGTCCTGCGGCGCGATGCGCGCCTCGACGGTGAGCCGGTCCGCCACCGGGACGATGGACATGATGGTGTCGCCCGGCGCGATGACGCCGCCCACCGTGTGCACGGCCAGTTCATGGACGACACCGTCCTGCGGCGCGACGAGGTCGATCCGGCGGAGCTGGTCCTCGGCGGCGATCTTGCGCTCCACCGCCTCGCCCAGCTGCGCGTCCACATCGCGCAATTCCCCGCCGACCTCGGTGCGCAGGTCCTGATCGATCTGGAGGATCTGCAGTTCGGCCTCCGCGATGCGGCCGGCGGCCTGCGCCTGATAGGCGATCTTCTCGCCCCGCTCGCCGCCGAAAGTGGCGGCCTGCGTCTCCAGGCTGTTGAGGCGCTGCACGTTGACGATGCCCTTCGCCAGCAGCGGCTTCAGGTCGGCAATTTCCCGCTCCAGCACCGCAAGCCCGCGTGCATAGGCCTCTTCCTGCGCCTTGAGGCCGGCGATCTCGTGCCGCGACTGGGTGATGCGCTCGCGCAGCTGGGCCTGCCGCCCGAGCCGCGCGGTCCGCCGGGCCGCGAACAGGCTGCGCTCGCTATGCAGGGCAGCGGCGATTTCCGGCGCATCGGCCCGCGCGGTCAGCCAGTCCGGAAAGGCGATGTCGGCAAGATCGTCCCGCTCCGCCTCCAGCCGGGCCCGGCGGGCGGTGAACTCGACCACCCGGCGTGAGAAGATGGCAAGGCTGGCCCGCGCCTGCGTGGCGTCGAGGCGCATCACCACCTCGCCCGCGCGCACCTTCTGCCCCTCGCGGACGCCGATCTCGCCCACCACGCCGCCGGTGGGATGCTGGACCTTCTTGACGTTGGACTCCACCACCGCCGTCCCGCCCGCGATCACCGCGCCGGCGAGCGTGGTCGCCGCCGCCCAACCGCCCACGCCGCCCACCAGCAGCCCGGAGACAAGCAGGCCGGACGCAAGATGCCGCCGCACCGAGCGGCGCAGCGCGGCCATCTCGCCGCCGGGCGCTGCAGAAGTCGTCCGGTCCGGGTCATGACGGGGCATAAGCGGAGACCTCCGGGCGGGATGGGGAAGGTTCGTCGCCCGCCACCACCCGCAGCGGGGCGGCGGCGCGGGCCGCGCTCTGAGCCTTGCGCAGCGCGGCGAGCACGTCGTCGCGTGGGCCGAACACGCTGGGGCGGCCCGCCTCCATCACCAGAAGGCGATCCACCGCACCGAGCGCGCTCGGCCGGTGGGCGATGACGATGCAGATCCCGCCACGCGCGCGGACGGCGGCAATGGCCGCCACGACGGTCGCCTCCCCCTCCGCATCGAGATTTGCGTTGGGCTCGTCCATCACTACAAGAAACGGGTCGCCGAACAGGGCGCGGGCAAGCCCGATGCGCTGGCGCTGGCCGGCGGACAGGGCCATGCCGTGCTCGCCGATGGGGGTGTCATAGCCCTTGTCGAGCCGCAGGATCATGTCATGCGCACCGGCGACGCGCGCCGCCGCCACCACGGCAGCAGGGTCGGGCGCGGGATCGAGGCGCGCGATATTCTCGGCCACCGTCCCGGTGAACAGATCGACGCTCTGCGGCAGGTAGCCCAGATGGTGGCCAAGGGCCGCCCGGTCCCACTGGTCGAGGGTGGCGCCGTCGAGGCGCACCTTGCCGGCGAGCGGCGTCCACACCCCCACCAGGGCGCGGGCCAGGGTGGACTTGCCGGACCCGCTCGGGCCGATAATGCCCAGCGCGCTACCCGCCTCCAGCGAAAAGCTGAGGCCCGTCACGCTCGCACGCCGGATGCCGGGCGGGGCGAGGGAGACGTTCTCGACCTTCAGATCCCGCGCCGGAGCGGGCAGCGGGGTCACCGCGGCCGGTGTCGGGAAGCGCGCCAGCAGGGCG
>NCCY01000391.1 GCA_002279855.1 Rhizobiales bacterium 12-68-15 | reverse complement strand
CATGCCCCGATCCGTCACGCTCATCGCCGGCGCCGCCCTGTTTGCCATGGCCCTGGTGGCCGCCGTCATCTTCTCCGATCGCGGGACTCCGGACGCCACCGAAGGCGCCCCCGCCAATATCCCGGCCGCGCCGGTCGCGCCGACGCAGTGAGGATTTTTGCGCGCCGCCACATGCATGCATGTGGATCATTTCTGATTAGATTTTAATCTAACGCCTGTTTTATGACCACTTCCGTCCACTCCTCCGCCACGCTCCGGTCGCACCAGACCCCAGCGTGGCGGAGTTTTTTGTGTGTCCGGTCAGGTCTTTAGCGGCGCGTCGGCCGCGTGCTCACCTTGGCGCGCTTCCTGCTAGGGAGACGGCATCGGCGTCCGGCCGCTGCCGGAGCCCATGACGATCCTCAGGAGTGCCCATGGATACCCTCGCCACGCTTCTTGCCGCCCACAGAGAGGGACGGCGCACGCCGAGCGAGACGGTGCGCGAGACCTACCGCAAGATTGCCGACCATCACGACAGCGCCATTTTCATCACCCTGCGGCCCGAAGCTGAGCTTCTGGCGGAAGCGGCGGCGCTGGAGGCTGCGGGTGCCGGCGATCTGCCGCTCTACGGCATTCCGGTCGCGATCAAGGACAATATCGATGTGGCCGGCGTGCCCACCACCGCCGCCTGCCCGGAATTCGCCTATGTGCCCGTGGCAGACGCGACCGTGGTGGCCCGGCTGCGGGCAGCGGGCGCGCTGGTGATCGGCAAGACCAATCTCGACCAGTTCGCCACCGGCCTCGTCGGCACCCGCTCGCCTTATGGCATTCCCCGCAACGCCTTCAACGCGAAGCTGGTGCCGGGCGGCTCCTCCTCCGGTTCGGCCAGCGCGGTCTCGGCCGGTATCGTGCCGATCGCACTCGGCACCGACACCGCCGGCTCCGGCCGCGTGCCGGCCATGCTCCAGAACATCGTGGGCGTGAAGCCGAGCCTCGGCCTCGTCCCCAATACCGGCCTCGTGCCCGCCTGCCGCACGCTGGACTGCATCTCCGTGTTCGCCCTGACCGTGGACGATGCCATGGCGGCGCTTGAGGTGATGGCGGGCTTCGATCCGTCCGACGCCTATTCCCGCGACCTGCCGCTCGGCACGCTGGGTAGCCTCAAGCGCACGCCGCGCCTCGGCTTCCTGCCGGAAGACCAGCGGGAATTCTTCGGCGACGTGGACGCGGCAGCCGCCTATGAGGCCGCGCTCGCCCGCTTCCGCGACTTGGGCGCCGAACTGGTGCCGTTCGACTATGCCCCGTTCGCGGAATGTGCCCGCCTGCTCTATGAAGGCCCCTGGGTCACCGAACGCTGGATCGCCGCCCAGCCGCTGCTGACCACCCACCCGGACGCGGTGCATCCGGTGACCCGCGCCATCACGGAGCCGGGCGG
>NCCY01000390.1:2472-3889 GCA_002279855.1 Rhizobiales bacterium 12-68-15 | reverse complement strand
GGCGCCGGCCGCATCGGCGCGCTGGAGGACACCAACGATATCGGCTTCCAGGCCATCCGGGTGAAGGACGGCTTCGGCATCCCGGCCGGCATCTGGTTCCGCCTTGCGCTCGGCGGCATCACCGGCCACCGGGACTTCGCCCGCGACACTGGCGTCATCCTGAAGCCGCAGGCGGCGACGCGGGTGGCCGCCGCCATCGTGCGGGTGTTCATCGACAGCGGCGACCGCACCGACCGCAAGAAGGCCCGGCTGAAATATGTGCTCGACGCCTGGGGCTTCGAGGCCTTCCTCAAGGCCGTCGAGGCGAAGCTGGGCGCGCCCCTCACCCGCTGCCCGGCAGAGGCGGTGGAGGCGCGGCCGGAGCCGGACCGCATGGGCCATCTCGGCGTGCATCCGCAGGCGCAGGCGGGCCTCAACTGGATCGGCGTAGGTGTCCCCGTGGGGCGCATTAGCACCGCGCAGATGCGCGGCCTCGCCGATATCGCTGCCGGCATGGGGGATGGCGACCTCCGCCTCACCGTCTGGCAGAACCTGCTGATCTCCGGCATCCCCGACGCCCATGTGGCGGCGGCGAAGGAGGTGATCGCAGGGCTCGGCCTCACTGCCGAACCCTCGCCCCTCCAGGCGGGGCTCGTCGCCTGCACGGGCGCAGCGGGGTGCCGGTTCGGCAATGCCGACACCAAGGCCACTGCCCGCGCCATCCAGGCCCATTGCGAGGCGCGGATGGTCGTGGACGGGCCGGTGAACATCCATGTCACCGGCTGCCACAACAGCTGCGCGCAGCATTATATCGGCGATATCGGCCTCATCGGCGCCCGCGTCGCCATCAATGACGAGGGCGACACGGTGGACGGCTATCACCTGCTGGTGGGCGGCGGCTTCGGCTCGGACGCCGCCATCGCGCGGGATCTGGTCCGCGATGTGAAGGCGCAGGAGGCCCCCGCGCTGGTGGAGCGGCTGCTGAAGGCCTGGCAGGCCCACCGCCTGCCGCAGGAACCGTTCGCCGCCTTCACCCGGCGCCTGCCCGCCGATGCGCTGCGCGCCCTTGTGGACCCCGTGCCCCCCCTCCGGACGGAGGCCGCCGCGTGACCCTCCAGAGCCCCCTGCCCCCCAACCTCGCCCAGCCCGTGCCCTTCCTGCCGGACAGCGCCCCCTTCTCGCCCGAGCAGCGGGCGTGGCTCAACGGCTTCTTCGCCGGCATCTTCTCCGGCACCGCCGCCCCCGGCGCGACGGCGCTTTCGGCGGAAGCCTCCGCCGCCTTGATGCCCGGCACCGCCGCCGAGGAGGATGACGGCGCCCCCTGGCATGACGCCGCCATGCCGCTGGCGGAGCGCATGAAGCTGGCGGAAGGCCGCCCCCTCTCCCGCCGCATGATGGCGGCCATGGCGCAGCAGGATTGCGGCCAGTGCGGCTATGT
>NCCY01000390.1:645-2326 GCA_002279855.1 Rhizobiales bacterium 12-68-15 | reverse complement strand
GAGACGTGGCATGTGGACTTCGACCTTGCGGGTTCCGGCATCACCTACAAGGCGGGCGACAGCTTCGGCCTGTTCCCGGTCAACGACCCCGCCCTCGTCGCGGCGGTTCTGGCGGCGCTCGATGCGCCCGCCGATTATCCGGTGGGCGAGAGCACGCTGGGCGAGGTGCTGAGCCGTCAGGTGTGCCTGAAATCCGCGCCGGACGCCCTCTTCACCCTGTTCTCCTATCTCACCGGCGGCGAGCGCAGGGCCAAGGCCCGCGCGCTGGCGGCCGGAGAAGACCCGGACGGCGATGCGGCAACGCTGGACGTGCTGGCCGCGCTGGAAAAATTCGCCGGTGCCCGGCCCGATCCGGAAGCGGTCATCGAGTGCCTCGAACCGCTCCAGCCGCGCCTCTATTCCATTTCCTCCAGCCCCCTTGCCACCCCCGGCCGCCTCAGCCTCACCGTGGACGCGGTGCGCTACGCGGTCGGCAGCCGGGCGCGGCTCGGCGTGTGCTCCACCTTCCTCGGCGGGCGGGTGGAGCCGGGCACGCGGATGAAGGCCTATATCCAGCAATCCCACGGCTTCGGCCTGCCGGCTGACCCTGCAACGCCCGTCATCATGGTCGGCCCCGGCACCGGCATCGCGCCGTTCCGCGCCTTCCTGCACGAGCGCATGGCGGCGAAGGCGGCGGGGCGGAACTGGCTGTTCTTCGGCCATCAGCGGCGCGAGACGGACTTTTTCTATGAGGACGAACTGTCCGGCCTGCAGGCGGCGGGCGTCCTCACCCGGCTCGACACCGCATGGTCGCGGGACGGAACGCAGAAGGTCTATGTGCAGGACCGCATCCGCGCGGCGGGGGCGGAGCTGTGGGGCTGGCTGGCGGACGGCGCCCATTTCTACATTTGCGGCGATGCCAGGCGCATGGCGAAGGATGTGGAAGCCGCCGTCCTGGATGTGGCCACCGCACACGGCGGGCTCACGTCCGCGCAGGCCGCCGCGTTTCTCGCCGACCTCAAGGCAAAGGGCCGCTATCAGGCCGATGTGTATTGAGGGGAATGTGATGCTTCAGGCGATCACGTCTTGCGCAAACCACCCGGCCGGCGCGGGGACAGCCCCATGCTCATTGCGGGGGATGCCGACCACCCCGCCAATCTCGGCCGCCTCTGCTCCAAGGGCACGGCGCTGGGCGACACGATCGGGCTCGACACCCGCCTGCTCCACCCCCGTATGCGGACGGCGGACGGGGACCTGGCGCGGGTGACGTGGGAGGTGGCGCTGGACCGCGTGGCGGACGGGTTCCGGGACACGCTGGAGCGCCACGGCCCGCAGGCGGTCGCCTTCTATCTCTCCGGCCAGTTGCTGACCGAGGATTATTACGCGGCCAACAAGCTCGCCAAGGGCTATCTGGGCACCGCGAATGTGGACACCAATTCCCGCCTGTGCATGTCCTCCTCCGTCGCCGGCCACAAGCGGGCGTTCGGCGCGGACACGGTGCCCGGCTGCTATGAGGATCTGGACGCGGCGGACCTGATCGTTCTGGTGGGCTCCAATGCCGCCTGGTGCCATCCCGTCCTCTATCGCCGCATGCAGGCCGCGCGCGCGGCGCGCGGCACGAAGATCGTGGTCATCGACCCCCGCCGCACGGCCACGGCGGAGGATGTGGACCTGTTCCTGCCCCTCGCCCATGGCGCGGACG
>NCCY01000390.1:0-605 GCA_002279855.1 Rhizobiales bacterium 12-68-15 | reverse complement strand
GCCCTCGCCGCCGCCACCGGGCTGGACGCGTGCGACATCGCCCGCTTCTTCGCCCTGTTCCGCGACACGCCGCGCACCGTCACCTGCTATTCGCAGGGCGTGAACCAGTCGGCCCACGGCACCGACAAGGTGAATGCCATCCTCAACTGCCATCTCGCCACGGGGCGGATCGGGCGGCAGGGGATGGGGCCGTTCTCCCTCACCGGCCAGCCCAACGCCATGGGCGGGCGCGAAGTGGGCGGACTTGCCAACATGCTTGCCGCCCATATGGGCTTTTCCCCGCCGGAGGTGGATCGCGTCCGCCGGTTCTGGAACGCCCCCCGCATGGCGGAGCGGGAAGGGCTGAAGGCGGTGGACATGTTCGCCGCCATCGCGCGCGGCGAGATCAGGGCGCTGTGGGTGATGGGCACCAACCCCGCCGTCAGCCTGCCCCGCGCGGACCATGTGCGCGCCGCGCTCAAATCCCTCGATTTGTTCGTGCTGTCCGAGAATGCGGTCGGCAACGACACGTTCGAGAGCGGCCCCCATGTGGTTCTGCCCGCCGTGGCGTGGGGCGAAAAGGACGGCACCGTCACCAATTCCGAGCGCCGCATCTCCCGCCAGCG
>NCCY01000389.1 GCA_002279855.1 Rhizobiales bacterium 12-68-15 | reverse complement strand
CCCTTTCCCAAGCCATGGAGCCCCGCATGTTCTCCTTCCTCCGGTCGAGCCGCCTGCGTCCGGCGGAAGCGAAGGCGAGCCGAACGGCGGCGCTGGTGGCGCTGCTGGCGCAGGGGCGTCCGCGCTGGACGCCGCGCGACTATGCCTCGCTGGCGCGGGAGGGGTTTGCGCGCAATGCGGTGGCCTACCGGGCCGTGCGCATGGTGTCGGAGGCGGTGGCCTCGGTCTCCTTCGTGTTGCAGGAGGAGGGGCGCGATCTCGACCGCCACCCCCTGCTGGACCTCATGGCCCGCCCCAATCCGCGCCAGCGCCAGGCCGATCTGCTGGAGGCGGTGTGCGGGCATCTTCTGGTGGCGGGCAATGCCTATCTGGAGGCCGTGGCCATCGAGGAGGTGCCGCGCGAGATCCACGTGCTGCGGCCCGACCGCATGAAGGTGGTGCCCGGTACCGATGGCTGGGCGGCCGCCTATGACTACACGCTGGATGGCCGCACCCTGCGCATTCCGCAGGCCGGGGAGGGGGTGGAGCCGGTGCTGCACCTCTCCTTCTTCAACCCGCTGGACGACCATTACGGCTTCCCGCCGCTGGAGGCGGCAGCGCAGGCGCTCGATCTGCACAATGCCTCGGGGGCGTGGAACAAGGCGTTGATCGACAATGCCGCCCGGCCGTCAGGGGCGCTCATCTATGGCGGCACGGGCTCGCTTACGGACGACCAGTTCGAGCGGCTGAAGGGCGAACTGGAGGCGAGCTTCCAGGGCGCCGCCAATGCCGGGCGGCCGCTGCTGCTGGAAGGCGGGCTGGACTGGAAGCCGCTGTCCCTCACGCCGAAGGACATGGATTTCGAGGCGGCCCGCAGCGGCGCGGCGCGGGAGATCGCGCTGGCGCTGGGCGTGCCGCCCCTGCTGCTGGGCATTCCGGGCGATGCCACCTATGCCAATTATGCCGAGGCCAACCGCGCCCTGTGGCGCCAGACGGTGATCCCCATGGCGCGCAAGATCGGCGATGCGCTGTGCGGCTGGCTGGCGCCCGCCTTCGGCACCGGCCTCACGCTGGTTCCCGATCTCGATCTGGTGGAGGCGCTGGCGCAGGAACGCTCGGCCCTGTGGGCGCGCGTTTCCGCTGCCGACTTCCTCACCGAGACGGAAAAGCGCGCGGCTGTGGGCTACGGGCCGGCTGGAGACTAGAGCGTTTCCGAGCGAAGTGGGCACCGGTTCGCGTAAAGGAAACGCGTCAAATCAAAGAGATAGATCATTTCAGCGTTTCCGTGAAACGCTGAAATGATTTAGGTGTTTCGTCCCGGCGCGCGTCCGGTCTGCGAGCGGGATCGGGCTATTGTCCGACGGGCTGGGTGCCGCAGGATTTGGGGGCATCATATTTGAACCAGTTCCCGCACTTGTCGCACGCGGAAACACCAAGGCCCATC
>NCCY01000144.1 GCA_002279855.1 Rhizobiales bacterium 12-68-15 | reverse complement strand
TTTGACCGCGACGCCGCGCTGGATGCGGCCATGGCGCTGTTCTGGCGCAAGGGCTTCAGCGCCACCTCGGTGGCCGATCTGTGCGCGGCCATGGGTGTCAATGCGCCGAGCCTCTACGGCGCCTTTGGCAGCAAGGAGGATCTCTATGCGGCGGCCATCGCACGGTATGTGGAATCGGCCGCGCCGCAGATCTGGAGCGACCTGGAGACGCAGCCGACGGCGCGCGGCGCCATCGGGAGCGTGCTCATGGCCTCCGCCCGCAACCTGCCGGGCACCGACCGCCCCGCCGGCTGCATGATCGCGCTGTCCAGCGTCGGGCAGGAGTGCGATTCCCGCCTTGGCGCCCTCGTGACCGCCGCCCGCGCGGACGGCGAGCGTCTGCTCTTGGCGCGGCTTTCGCGGGCCGTGGCTGAGGGAGACCTGCCGCAGGGGCTCGATGTAGCGACGGTGGCGCGCTTCTATTCCTGCGTCCAGCAGGGCATGTCCATTCAGGCGCGGGACGGGGCGACGCAGGACACGCTTGAAGGCATCGCCCGTGCCGCGCTCGCCGCCTGGCCCGCGCTCACCGGGGCGACGGAGGCCCCGGCAGGAACAGGCTGCGTGCCTCCTGCGCCTCCCGCGCGATGAAGTCGGCGGCGACCCGCACGCGGGCCAGCGTCCGGGTGTCCGCATGGGTGATGAGCCAGAAGGTCCGCTCGATCTCCACTTCGCCGGGCAGGACGGGCACGAGGTCTGCCTCCCCCTCCGCCATGAAGCGGGGCAGGACGGCAACGCCCGCGCCCGCCTTCACCGCCATGAACTGGGCGACGAGGCTGGAGCTTTTCACCCGCGGGCGCAGGTCCTTTGCCACCAGCGGCGCATAATCCAGCTCCGGCGCATACAGCAGTTCGTCCACATAGGAGATGAAGGTGTGGCGCAGCAGGGCCGCGCGGCTTTCGATGGCGCCGTGCTCCGCAACATAGTCGCGCGAGGCGTAGAGGCGCAGCCGGTAGTCGGTCAGCTTGCGGGCATGCAGCCGCCCCTGCTTCGGGCGGCTGAGGGAGATGGCGATGTCCGCCTCGCGCTTGGTCAGGTTGAAGACGCGCGGCATGGCGAGGAACTGCACCTCCAGCGCCGGATGCCGCGCCGCGAGCCGGCCCATGCGGGGAGCGAGGAAGAAGGTGCCGAAGCCGTCCGGCGCGCCGATGCGCACCGTGCCGGCGACGCCGAGGTCGGCGCCCGCAATGTCCTGCTGCGCCGTGGCGGCCAGCGTCTCCATGGCTTCCGCCGAGGCCAGCAGCCGTTCGCCGGGGGCGGTCAGGTCATAGCCGCCGGGCTGGCGGTCGAACAGCTTGGCGCCCAGCATGCGCTCCAGCGCGCCGATGCGCCGGCCCACGGTCGAATGCTCGACGCCGAGCTGGCGCGCGGCCAGCGTCAGCTTTCCCGCCCGCGCCACCGCGAGGAAGAAGCGCAGGTCCGACCATTCGAACTCGTCACTGGGCACATTGCTCTCCCGGATGTGAAAACCTGCACAGGCATGGTGCAGGAATTGGGCTGGATGTGCAAAAAACCATACGTCATTGTGCCGGCCAAGCGTTGCGTGGCCTTGCTCTCCGGAAGCGGGAGGCGGCCGCGCGCCACAACAAGTTTCTGGTCTCGGGAAAACGCTCGAAGGAAGCACGCATCATGCGCGAAATCGGTCATTTCATCGGCGGCAAGCACGTGCCCGGCACGTCCGGCCGCCATTCGGACATCTGGCAGCCCATGACGGGCGAAGTGGTGGGCCGCGTGGCCCTCGCCTCCAGGGCGGAGATGCGGGCGGCGGTGGAGAATGCCAAGGCGGCGCAGCCCGCCTGGGCCGCCACCAACCCCCAGCGCCGCGCCCGCGTGCTGATGAAGTTCCTCGAACTGGTGCAGCGCGATTACGATTCGCTGGCCGACCTGCTCGCCCGCGAGCATGGCAAGACCGTGCCGGACGCCAAGGGCGACATCCAGCGCGGGCTGGAGGTGATCGAGTTCGCCGTCGGCATCCCGCACCAGCTGAAGGGCGAGTTCACGGACGGCGCCGGCCCCGGCATCGACGTCTATTCCATGCGCCAGCCGCTGGGCGTGGTGGCGGGCATCACGCCGTTCAACTTCCCGGCCATGATCCCCATGTGGAAGTTCGGCCCGGCCATCGCCTGCGGCAACGCCTTTATCCTGAAGCCGTCCGAGCGCGATCCCGGCGTGCCCATGAAGCTCGCCGAACTGATGATGGAAGCGGGCCTGCCCGCCGGCATCCTCAATGTGGTGAACGGCGACAAGGAAGCCGTGGACGGCATCCTCGACGATCCCGACATCCAGGCGGTGGGCTTCGTCGGCTCCTCCTCCATCGCGCAATACATCTATTCGCGCGCGGCGGAGACGGGGAAGCGCTGCCAGGGCTTCGGCGGCGCCAAGAACCACATGATCATCATGCCCGATGCGGACATGGACCAGGCCGTGGACGCGCTGATCGGCGCCGGCTACGGCTCGGCCGGCGAGCGCTGCATGGCCATCTCGGTCGCGGTGCCGGTGGGCGAGAGCGCCGCCGAGCGGCTGATGGAAAAGCTCATCCCCCGCGTGGAGAGCCTCAAGATCGGCCCCTCCACCGACCCGACCGCCGATTTCGGTCCCCTCGTCACCCGCGAGGCGCTGGAGCGCGTCAAGGGCTATGTGGACATCGGCGTGAACGAGGGCGCCAAGCTCGTGGTTGATGGCCGCAACTTCAAGCTCCAGGGCTATGAGAACGGCTTCTACATGGGCGGCTGCCTGTTCGACCATGTGACCGCCGACATGCGGATCTACAAGGAAGAGATATTCGGCCCGGTGCTCTCCGTGGTCCGTGCCAAGGACTACAAGGAGGCCCTGCGCCTGCCCACCGAGCACGAATATGGCAACGGCGTCGCCATCTTCACCCGCGACGGCGATGCCGCCCGCGATTTCGCCTCCAAGGTGAATGTGGGCATGGTCGGCATCAATGTCCCGATCCCGGTTCCGATCGCCTACCACACCTTCGGCGGCTGGAAGCGCTCGGGCTTCGGCGACCTCAACCAGCACGGGCCGGACGGGGTGCGCTTCTATACCAAGACCAAGACCGTCACCTCCCGCTGGCCGTCCGGCGTGAAGGATGGCGCGGAGTTCGTGATCCCGACCATGGGCTGACGAAGGGGTTGCGGGTGCCGTCGTGCAGACGGCACCCTGCCTTTCGTGGGGCTCGGGGGCGGGGTCCGGGTTCGGATGCACGTCCCCGAGCCAGAGGCCGGCCGGTTGCGGCCGGTTCATCCCTCTCGCCGATGGACAGGCTCCCATGTTTGATCTCACCGAGGACCACCGCGCCGTCCGGGAGATGGCGCAGGATTTTGCCCGCGAGCAGATCGCGCCCTTCGCCGTCGAATGGGACGCGGCGGAGCATTTCCCCGTTCCCACCCTCAAGGCCGCTTCGGCGCTCGGTATGGGCGGCATCTATGTGCGCGAGGATTTCGGCGGCTCCGGCCTCTCGCGCCTCGATGCCGCGCTGATCTTCGAGGCGCTGGCCACCGGCTGCCCGGCCACCTCCGCGTATCTCTCCATCCACAACATGGTGGCGTGGATGATCGACCGCTTCGGCGATGACGCGCAGCGCGCGCGCTTCCTGCCCAAGCTGTGCGCGATGGATCTGGTGGGCGCCTATTGCCTCACCGAGCCGGGCTCCGGCTCGGATGCGGCCGCGCTCAAGACCCGTGCGGTGCGCGATGGCGACCATTATGTGCTGGACGGGCAGAAGCAGTTCATTTCCGGCGCCGGCGCGGCGGATCTCTATGTGGTGATGGTGCGCACCGGCGGTCCCGGCCCCTCCGGTGTGTCCGCCATTCTCGTGGAAGCGGGGACGCCCGGCCTGTCCTTCGGCGCCAACGAGAAGAAGATGGGCTGGAAGGTTCAGCCCACCCGCGCCGTCATCTTCGAGAATTGCCGCGTGCCGGTGGAAAACCGCCTCGGCGCGGAAGGCGACGGCTTCAAGTTCGCCATGGCGGGGCTCGATGGCGGGCGCCTCAACATCGCCGCCTGCTCGCTGGGCGGGGCGCAGGCCGCGTTCGAGAAGGCGCTGGCCTATATGGGCGAGCGCAAGGCCTTCGGGAAGGCGCTGAACGAGTTCCAGGCGCTCCAGTTCCGCCTCGCGGACATGGAGACCAGCCTTGAGGTGGCGCGCAGCTTCCTCTGGCGCGCCGCCGCGGCGCTGGACCGGGCCGACCCGCAGGCCACCCGCCTGTGCGCCATGGCCAAGCGCCATGTCACCGATGCCGGTTTCGAGGTCGCCAACCAGGCGCTCCAGATGCATGGCGGCTACGGCTATCTGGCCGATTACGGCGTGGAAAAGATCGTGCGCGACCTGCGGGTGCACCAGATCCTCGAAGGCACCAACGAGATCATGCGGCTCATCATTTCGCGCGCCCTGATCGCGCGCGGGAACTGAGGCCGCCCCATCCGGTGCCGGCTAACGACCGGCGCGCACTGGCAACACAAGACCAACAGGGAGGCCATCATGGCCAGGATCGGCTTCATCGGGCTCGGCAATATGGGCGCGCCCATGGCGGGCAATCTCGTCAAGGCGGGGCATGAGGTGACCGGCTTCGACCTCGCGCCCGCCGCCATCGAGGCGGCCCGCGCGCGGGGTGTCACCATCGCCGACACCGCGCCGGCGGCTGTCGCCCATGCGGACATCGTCGTCACCATGCTGCCCAGCGGCAAGCATGTGGTGTCGGCAACGGAAGGCCTGTTCGCGGCGGCGGCCAAGGGCACGCTGTTCATCGACAGTTCCACCATCGACGTCGCTTCCGCCCGCGCCTTCCACGAGGCGGGACGCGCAGCCGGGCACGAGACGCTGGACGCGCCCGTCTCCGGCGGGGTGGGCGGGGCCGAGGCGGGCACGCTCACCTTCATGTGCGGCGGGGCGGCGGATGCCTTCGCGAAGGCGGAACCTGTGCTCGCCGCCATGGGCAAGAAGATCGTCCATTGCGGCGATGCCGGCGCCGGGCAGGCGGCCAAGATCTGCAACAACATGATCCTCGGCATCTCCATGATCGGTGTGTGCGAGGCGTTCGTTCTGGCCGAAAAGCTCGGTCTCTCGCATCAGGCGCTCTATGACGTGGCCTCCACCTCGTCGGGCCAGTGCTGGTCGCTCACCAGCTATTGCCCCGTGCCCGGCCCGCTGCCCACCAGCCCCGCCAATCGCGGCTATGCCCCCGGCTTTGCCGCCGCACTCATGCTGAAGGATCTGCGCCTCTCGCAGGAGGCCGCCGGCCAATCGGGTGCGGTGACCGCCATGGGCGCTGCCGCCACCGATCTTTTCGCCGCCTTCGACGCGGAGGGGAATGGCGGCAAGGACTTTTCCGGCATCATCGAGTGGCTGCGCACCCGGCACGGCTGAGCTGCGCGGGTCTGCGGGAAAACGGGACCGGCCCGATCCTGCGCCTCTTCAGGCCTGCCGCCCCTTGACGGCGGCAGGTCCGGCCCCGACTGTGCGGCCGTGACCGAGATGCTTTTCTATCATCTGGAGCGGCGCCCCCTTGAGGACACGCTGCCCGTGCTGCTCGAAAAGAGCCTGGAGCGGGGCTGGCGCTGCACCGTGCAATGCGGCACGCCCGAACGCCGGGAAGCGCTCGACGCCCATCTGTGGACCTATAACGACGCGGCTTTCCTGCCCCATGGCACCGATGCCCAGCCCCGCCCGGAGCGCCAGCCGGTTCTCCTGACGGTGAGCGAGGCCAATGCCAATGGCAGCGTGGTGAGATTTCTGGTGGATGGCGCCGATATTTCCGACGCCGCGGACTACCAGCGCATTGTGCACCTTTTCGACGGGCGGGACGATGAGGCGGTTGCCGCCGCGCGCCAGAAATGGCGGACGGCAAAGGCCGCAGGTCATGCTCTCACATATTGGCAGCAGGACGAGACCGGGCGCTGGGTTCGCAAGGCCTGATCTCGGGGGGACGTTTCATGAGTCGCACCGTTGATTATTATTTTTCTTTTGCCAGTCCCTGGAGCTTTCTCGGGCATGCGCATGTGATGGACGTGGCGAAGCGCAATGGCGTGACGCTGCGGCTGTTTCCGGTGGACCCTCGGGCGGTGTTTGCCGAATCCGGCGGACAGCCCATCGCCAAGCGGCCCGTGGTGCGCCAGCGCTACCGGCTCGCCGAGCTTCAGCGCTGGGGCGTGAAGCGCAACATCGCCTTCCACACCCATCCGCGCTTCTGGCCGTTCGACTATGTGCTCGCGGACCTCGTGGCTGTGGCCGCAGCCCATCACGGCATGGCGGATGCGCTGGTCCCGCGCTTCTATTCCGGCGTCTGGCAGCGGGAAGAGAACCTTGCCGACCCGCATGTCCTCTTCGCCCTGCTGGAGGAACTGGGCCTTCCCGCCCGCGATCTGCTGGAAGAGGCGAAGGGCGAAGAGACCGAGGCCGCCTATGGCGCCAACCGCGTGCGCGCGCTGAATGCGGGCGTTTTCGGGCTGCCGTCTTATGTGCTCGAAGGCGAGGTGTTCTGGGGGCAGGACCGCATCGACCTGCTCGACGATGCCCTGGCCACCCGCCGCGCGCCCTTCGTGCCGGCGTGAGGCGTCCCCGACACGACCTGAGGCTGGCCCGATCTGGGGCCGGCTGATGATCCGTACCCTCTTCCTGCCCGGTGCCGGCGGCAGTGCCGGCTTCTGGCGGCCGGTGGCGGAGCGGCTGGCGCTGGAGGGCGTGTTCCTCTCCTGGCCCGGTCTTGGGGAAGAGCCGCCGGAGCGGGGCATCAAGGGCATCGATGACCTCGTGACGCGGGCGCTGGCCGAGGTGACCGCGCCGGTGAACATCGTCGCCCAGTCCATGGGCGG
>NCCY01000143.1 GCA_002279855.1 Rhizobiales bacterium 12-68-15 | reverse complement strand
GAGCCGGCGGACACCGACGACCTCGCCTATGCCCTTGGCGCCCTGCCGGCGGATCTGCCGGTGACGGTGATCGGCCTCGGCTCCAACCTCATCGTCCGTGATGGCGGCGTGCCCGGCCTGGTGGTGCGGCTCGGCAAGGCGTTTTCCGCCATCTCGGTCGAGGGCACGCGCATTCGCGCCGGCGCGGGCGCGGCGGACGTGAAGGTGGCGCGGGCGGCGGCGGAGGCCGGCCTTGGCGGCCTGTCCTTCCTGCGCGGCATTCCCGGCGCCATCGGCGGGGCGCTGCGGATGAATGGCGGGGCCTATGGCGGCGAGGTGAAGGACGTCCTCGTCTCCTGCCGCGCCGTCGGGCGCGACGGCCATGTGCGCGAGATCGCGGCGGCGGACATGGGCTTCACCTATCGCCACTGCGCGGTGCCGGAGGACCTGATCTTCACCGAAGCGCTGTTCGAGGGCGTGCCGGGCGATCGGGAGGCGATCGCGGCCGAGATGGACCGCATCACCGCCTCCCGCGAGGCCACCCAGCCGGTGAAGAGCCGCACCGGCGGTTCCACGTTCAAGAATCCGGACGGGCACAAGGCGTGGCAGCTCGTGGACGCCGCCGGCTGCCGGGGGCTGACGCTCGGGCGCGCGCAAGTGTCGGAGCTGCACACCAATTTCCTGCTCAATCTCGGCGGTGCGACCGCCGCCGAGATTGAGGGTCTCGGCGAGGAGGTCCGCCGCCGGGTGCGCGAGACGAGCGGCGTCGAGCTTCAGTGGGAAATCAAGCGGATCGGCGTTCCCGCTGACGGCACATTTTAGAGGCAGGAGACCTATGCGCATTACGGCAGTCACCAACGGAGTTCCCCGCGAGGCTTACAAAGTCAATGGCGCCGCTTATATGTGCTTCCCTCCAAGCTCCAATCTAAAATCCACGGCCGTTGAATTCACCGATATTGAAGATGCTGCTCTTTTCTTGATCAAGAATAAAAATCATGGAATTCGGATGAATCCGGGATCTGCAATTATTTATAAAAATTTGATAATCGAGAGGTAAATATTTTATTTTCGATTTAATATCGAATTCGATGCTGGACGGGCGCTGCTGGAAAGCAAATTTCCGAATTTTCAACCCTGTCGAGTTAAAGACGTGGGTCTGAAGCAAGCTCGGTCTGGGAATATTTCATGTCCAAACACGTCGCGGTGCTCATGGGCGGCTGGTCCGCCGAGCGGGAAGTCTCCCTGCGGTCGGGGGAGGGGTGCGCCCGCGCCCTTGAGGGCTCCGGCTACCGCGTCACGCGGGTGGATGTGGGGCGGGATGTGGCCGAGGTGCTGGCGCGCCTGAAGCCCGACGTGGCGTTCAACGCGCTGCACGGTTGCCCCGGCGAGGACGGGACCCTCCAGGGCATCCTCGAAATCCTGCGGATTCCCTATTCCCATTCCGGCGTGCTCGCCTCGGCACTGGCCATGGACAAGGCGCAGGCGAAGATCGTGATGGCTGCAGCCGGCGTGCCGGTGGCGGATGGCTTCGTGGTCACCCGCGCCGAGGCGGCCAAGGGCCATGTGATGGAGCCGCCTTACGTGCTGAAGCCGGTGTGCGAGGGCTCCAGCGTCGGTGTCTTCATCGTGCGGGAGGATCAGGCCCACCCGCCGCAGGAACTCACCCGCCCCGACTGGACGCATGGCGAAACCCTTCTGGCAGAACGCTTCATCCCCGGTCTTGAACTCACCTGCGCGATGATTCGGGGCGAGGCGTCGGGCGTGATCGAGATCGAGGCGACCCACGCATTCTACGATTACGATTCCAAATATGCCCCCGGCGGGTCTCTTCACATCCTTCCTGCCCGTATTTTACCCGAAGTTTACCAACAGGTGCGGATACTTACGGCGACGGCGCACAAGGCGCTCGGATGCCGGGGGGTCTCCCGTGCGGATTTCCGATATGACACGCGGACGGGGGATGCCTCGGGCCTCGTGTGTCTGGAAGTCAACACGCAGCCCGGCATGACCGAGACCTCCCTGGTGCCCGAACTGGCAGCCCATGCGGGCATATCGTTCGGCGAGCTTGTGACATGGATGGTCGAGGACGCATCGCTGGCCCGCTGAGGGCGGAACGCCCGCCCCGGCCGGAGGACCGCCCGGAGCAGACCCGTCGCCGGCCCGTGCCCATGCGCGAGCCGGCCCCGGCGAGCCGCACCGCCCTGCTGTTCCGCCGCCTCACCGTGCGCCTCGGCGCGTCCCGCCTGGGGCGGCGCGGCGCGAGCCTTCTGGCGGTCGCTGTCATCGGCGGCTTCTCTGCCTATGGCATGGTGCTGGGCGGCCATGTGGAGGAAGCGCGGGAATTCGTGGTGGATCTCGGCGACGTGGCGGGCACCATGGCCGGCTTCCGGGTGAAGCAGGTCAATCTCTCCGGCCAGAACCACGTGACCCCGCAGGAAATCCTCGCGGCGGCCGGCATTAAGTCCACCACCTCGCTCCTGTTCGTGGACGCGGACGCGACCCGCGCCCGCCTGGAGGAGATGCCGTGGATCGCCAGCGCCACGGTGCGCAAATTCTATCCGGACCGCATCGACGTTTCGGTGGTGGAGCGGGAGGCCTATGCGCTCTGGCAGTATAACGGCCAGATCCAGGTGATCGCCCGCGATGGCATGCCCATCGCGCCCTATTCGGATGATCCGCGCTATGTGAGCCTTCCCATCGTGGTGGGCGAGGGCGCGGAGAAGCGGGTGGGCGAGATCGTCGAGGCGCTTGCCCGCGTGCCGCCGATTCGCGACCAGGTCCGCGCGGCCATCCTGGTCGCCGACCGGCGCTGGACGCTCAAGCTGCGCAACGGCATCGACGTGCGCCTGCCGGAGACGGGGGTTGCCGATGCGCTCGTGGAACTGGCGGACCTTGACCGGGACAAGAAGCTTCTGACCCGCGACATCACCATCGTGGACCTGCGCCTGCCCGACCGGGTGACGGTGCGCCTGTCCGACAGCGCCTATGAGGCGCGCATGCAACTGCTGAAAGCCAAGGCCAAGGCAAAGAAGGGAGGGGCCGCGTGAGGCACCGGCTCGCTCAGGGGTTTGCCCCCAAGATGCGCCCGATCCCGCCGAAGAAGAGCGGTATCGTCGCAGTTCTCGACATCGGGACCAGCAAGGTCGTCTGCATGATCGCCCGGCTCAAGCCGCGCGGCGCATCGGATGTCCTGCACCGGCGCACCCATTCCATCGACGTGCTGGGCATCGGCCACACCCGCGCCCATGGCGTGAAGGGTGGAGCCATCGTGGACATGGCCCGCGCGGAACTCGCCGTGCGGCAGGCGGTGGACATGGCGGAACGCGCGGCGGGGGTGCAGATCGCCTCCGTCATCGTCGGCGTGTCCGGCGCCCGACTGGCGTCCCAGCACTATGAAGCCGCCGTGCGCTGCATGGCTCCGGCGGTGGAGGAGTTCGACATCCGCCGCGTCCTGGAGGCCGCCTCCACCTATGCGGTGGGGGACGGACGCGCCGTGATGCACGCCTTGCCGGTCGGATATTCGCTCGACGGGCGGCGCGGCATCGGCGAGCCCTGCGGCATGCTCGGCCAGGAGCTGGGCGTGGACATGCACGTCATCACCGGCGACATGACTTCGCTGAAGAATCTCGTCCTGTGCGTGGAGCGGTGCCATCTTGGTATCGAGGCCATGGTCTGCGCCCCCTATGCGGCGGCGCTGTCCTCGCTGACCGACGACGAGATGGAACTGGGCGTGACGCTCATCGACATGGGCGCGGGCACGACCACCTTCTCGGTCGTCTCCGGTGGCCACTGCATGTATGTGGACGGCATCGCGCTGGGCGGGCAGCACATCACCAACGACGTGGCGCGCGGCCTTCCCGCCCGCCTCGCCGATGCCGAGCGTCTCAAGGCGCTGCATGGCGCTGTGGTCGCCGTCTCATCCGACGACCACGACATGCTCACCATCCCCGCGCTTTCCGGGGATGAGCGTGACCATCCCAACATGGTCCCCAAATCCCGCCTCGTGACGATCGTAAAGCCGCGGGCGGAAGAGATCGTGGAACTGATTCGCGATCGCCTGAAGGCCTCCGGGCATGCCGGAGATGCCGGTCGGCGTCTCGTGCTCACCGGCGGGGCTGCGCAATTGCAGGGCCTGCCGGACCTGATGGCCCGCGTGATCGGCCCGCAGGTGCGAATCGGTCGGCCGCTCGGTGTGTCCCGCCTGCCGGAAGCGGCACGGGGCGCGGCCTTTGCGGTGACGACGGGTTTGCTGGTCTATCCACAGGTTGCGGGGCTCGAACATTTCGAGCCACGCCGCCGCCAGGCAGCCGGCGCGGAGGGCGGAACATATTTCGGTCGCGTTGGACGCTGGTTGAGGGACAGTTTTTAGAGATGGTTAACCGAGTTCAGGCTTAACTCTCCAGGAGCTTCGGATTCGGGCAGCTTCGAATTCGAACGACGGCACGGCGCTTCGGGCGCGACGGAGTGGGAATATGTCGATCAACCTTCAGATGCCCGACATTCGGGAGTTGCGGCCCAGGATCACGGTCTTCGGTTGCGGCGGCGCCGGCGGCAATGCCGTTAACAACATGATCAGCTCCGGCCTGACCGGCGTTGAGTTCGTTGTGGCCAACACCGATGCGCAGGCCCTTTCGCTGTCCAAGGCCGAGCGCCTGGTGCAGATGGGGGTGGCGGTCACCGAAGGTCTCGGCGCCGGCTCCCAGCCCGAAGTCGGCCGCGCGGCCGCCGAAGAGGTGCTGGACGAGATCCGCGACCACCTGTCCGGCTCCCACATGGTGTTCATCACCGCCGGCATGGGCGGCGGCACCGGCACCGGCGCTGCGCCTGTTGTGGCGCGTGCGGCCCGTGAACTTGGCATCCTCACCGTCGGCGTCGTGACCAAGCCTTTCCACTTCGAGGGCCAGCGCCGCATGCGGGTTGCCGAACACGGCATCTCCGAGCTTCAGAAGACCGTCGATACGCTGATCGTCATCCCGAATCAGAACCTCTTCCGCGTCGCCAACGAGAAGACCACCTTCGCCGATGCCTTCGCCATGGCGGACCAGGTGCTCTATTCCGGCGTCGCCTGCATCACCGACCTGATGGTGAAGGAAGGTCTCATCAACCTCGACTTCGCCGACGTGCGCGCCGTGATGCGCGACATGGGCAAGGCGATGATGGGCACCGGCGAGGCCTCGGGCGACAAGCGCGCCCTTCAGGCGGCCGAGGCGGCGATCGCCAACCCGCTGCTGGACGAGACCTCCATGCGCGGCGCCGGCGGCCTGCTCATCTCCATCACCGGCGGTCATGACATGACGCTGTTCGAGGTGGACGAGGCGGCGACCCGCATCCGCGAGGAAGTGGACCCCGACGCCAACATCATCCTCGGCGCCACCTTCGACCACAGCCTCGACGGCATCATCCGCGTGTCGGTGGTCGCCACCGGCATCGACCCGGCCGTGGTGCCCGAGCAGATCCCGAGCGCGACGGACCGCTTCCCGGACCTTCAGGGCCGCAAGATGTCCAATGCCGGCCGCGTTGCCGTGGAACAGGCCCGCGAGGCCCAGATTCGCAGCGCCGTTGCTGCCATCTCCGCCGAGGACCTGATGTCCATGGAGGCCGCGCCGGCCCCGGTCTACCGCGCGCCCGCGCCCCAGCCGGCCCCGGCTCCCGCGCCCCAGCAGAGCGTGGCCATCGACGACGTGACCATTCGCGCCGCAACGCCCAAGCCCTCCTTCTTCGAGGAGCCGGAGCGCGCCCCGGCCCCGCCGCCGGCCGCGCACGAGGATGAGTTCGCGCCCTATATCCCGCCGCAGGCCCAGCGCCCGCGGGCCCCGCGCATGCCGCGCGTGGACGAACTGCCGATGCCCGCCCAGAACCAGATCCGCGCCCAGCGCGGTGAGGCTCCGGCGGAAGAGCCGAAAAAGATGACGCTCCTTCAGCGTCTCGCCAATGTGGGCATGGGCCGTCACGCAGAGGAAGCCGCTCCGGCGCCCCGCGCCGCAGCGCCCCAGCCGAGCATGCGCGGCCCCGCCCCGCAGGCGCCTCGTCCGCAGGCCCGGCCCGAGCCGGTGTCCGAATTCGCCAAGCGCCCCCAGGCGCGTCCGGCGGCCGAGGTTCCGACCCGTCATCCGCACCAGCCCGGTCACGACGATGACCAGCTGGAAATCCCGGCCTTCCTCCGCCGTCAGGCGAACTGAGGTCACGGCTGCCGGAGGCCCTTTGCCTCCGGCACCCTCCCTCCCGCAGGGGGCAACCGGATGGGGTCCCGCGCCGTGCACGGTGCGGGACGACATCGCGGGGCGAGCCCTGACTGCGCGGGAAAAGCCTTGGGTTGCAGCGGAGCGGGCCAATTCGGCCCGCTGATCCGTTAACCGTGCGGAACAAATGATCCAGGTGCGGGATTCCCCGCCAGTTGCGCTGCATCAACAGGTGGCGGGCGCCACGCACTCCTGATATCGCTTGAGCCAGACAGTGTTTCGCCTGCAGGGCGGGTTCTATCAGGGGATCGATATGGCATCGAAAGTTACGCACACGGCTCGCCCGGACAGCCACCGCGCGGTGCGCCGGCACTGGGCCACGCCCGTCCTCAAGGTCGTTTCTGTCCGTGAGACGCTGGCAAGCACCACTCCTAATGATGATTTTTCACCCGGCTTTTCCTGATCTGGCGGGTGCTCCTTCACCAGTTCGCGTCCCAGACTTTCCCGAATCGCCATTTGTGACGGGCCGGACGCTGATGCTCAGGGCAATTGATTAACTGCGATTGCATGTAACACAGCCCTGCTGCCCCGCTTTCGCCTCAGCCGTAAACTTTTGATAACCAAAAGTTTTTTAGGCTTTGCTCTCGGTAACAGGCGGTAAGCAAGCGTGATTTGGCGCAGCGCAGCAAGCCGTCTAGGTTCTCGCTCGAACCTTGAACCGCGGCGGAAATGGGCAGGGAGTGTGAAACTTTAGGGGCGGGAGTGGTCCGGCGACAAGCCGAGATGCTTCCGGTTTGGCATGAAGTCCGAGATGCAGACGACACTGGCGGGCGAAGTATCCCTGAGCGGCGTTGGCGTCCATGGCGGCGTCGAGGCCAGGCTCACCTTCCGTCCCGCCGCTGCGGACAGCGGCGTCGTCTTCTCGCGGACCTTCGCGGACCAGGCGCCCCGTCGCCTCCCGGTTTCCCGCCAGTCGGTGCAGGCCACCGACCTTGCCACCGTCCTCGGTGATCGCTCCGGCGCTGTTGTCTCCACCGTCGAGCATGTGCTCGCGGCCTTTTCCGGCCTGGGTGTGGACAATGTGGAAGTCGAGATCGACGGCCCCGAGGTTCCGATTCTCGACGGCAGCGCCGCCCCCGTGGTGCAGGCCGTGGACCGCGTCGGCATCGCCACCCTGTCTGCCCGCCGCAAGTATCTGAAGGTGCTGAAGCCCGTCCGGGTGGAAAA
>NCCY01000142.1:6955-8015 GCA_002279855.1 Rhizobiales bacterium 12-68-15 | reverse complement strand
GCGCCGACATCGGCGTGGAAGCAGCAATGATCACGTTTGACCGTGCCGCGCCCCGGATCATGACGAGATGCATGGCTGTGGAGTTGGAAATCGCGGAAACCCTCTTGACCGTTTCGCCGCCATCTTCAAAGGCCAGGTCTTTGAGCGCTGGAGAGGATGAGAGGTCAACGTCATAGAGGCGCTCCAGCGTCGGAGCGCGGGCGATCAGTCTGAGGTCGGGCGTCAGTACCGCGAGGACAAGGCTTTGATTTTGGCGCACCGTCGAAAGATGATTGGAGAGACTTTCTGCTGATACTGATGCAACAGCGACGCCAATCCTGTTTCGTTTCCAGTCAAAAATTGGCCGACTTAAATAAAACTGATAAGATCTTAGTAAGCGGCTCAATATTGAACCTGTAATAAAGGTTTTGTCATCGGGCGATGTGATTGCCCGTTTAAAATAATCGCGATCCGCGAATGAAATCTTGTTGGTGGGAGCATCCACCGATGCATTTGTCAGATTTCCATCCTTGTCGAGAATAAACAGGGCGCTAACGCCGGAGACGCCGGCCGCAAGCACCCGCAGATAGGCGTCTGTCTCGGCGGATGCTTGAGAATCGGTGTCGGCGATGCGTGCTGACGCTTTCGACAAGATAAAATCTATAGCCATAATATCATTATGCACAATGGATTGTGTTATATCCATCGAGACAGAAAGATCTTCTTCTGCAGAGGTAACTATACCTCTCCATGAATTGTAAGCATAAGCCAGCAAAATGGTAGCGGATACACATATCACGACCGCATATGTAGTATAAATCGATTTTAGTGCTCTTTTGCTGATCGTGCCTTTATCCACGCCTTTACCCCCGAAATCACATATCTATATATATTCTAAAGTTTGTAATGTTTCAACCTCATCGCCTCTGCGTAGTTGGTGGCAGAACGGTGTCGTGCAACTTACTTTTTATTTCGCGCTCCCTGGGGTTGTTGTGGCTGGTTTAGAAAATCGGATGGGCGCGTGTTGGCTGGAAGACGACAGGCTCTGGATGGGAGCCAGGGCCGCGAATTGCGTTCGGAA
>NCCY01000142.1:0-6894 GCA_002279855.1 Rhizobiales bacterium 12-68-15 | reverse complement strand
GTGTGAAGGCAAATTCGGCAGTCCTGATGCTTGCGCCCGGACGATGGGGCCAGTGCGGCAGCCCCAAGCTCAGGGCCGATTGTCATCAATCGCAAACCGGTCCGCCCAAAGGGGCGCGTATCTGTCCTGTGCATGTGATGCTCGGCCAAGCCGTCACTCTTGCCCACCGGCGCCGCTTGCCCTGGCGGACAACGCGCCTCCGGCGGGTGCAGGCTCCCAAGGGTGTTCGGCAAGCGGGAGGGTTCGGCTATGGTGCGCGGGATTCGCGATGTCACTGTCGAAGACGCCCCCGCGTCGAAAGGAAAGCCCATGGCTGAAGCCGCATCTCCGTCCAAGCCGGTCGCCAAGGTCGCTCCCGGGACGGCCGCTCCCGAGGTCGCGAGCCTGAGCTTCGAGGCGGCGCTGGCGGAGCTTGAGACCATCGTGCAGAGCCTGGAGCGGGGCAATGTGCCGCTGGAGGAATCCATCGCCATCTACGAGCGCGGCGAAGCCCTGCGGGCCCGCTGCGAGGCCCTGCTGAAGGAGGCCGAGGCGCGGGTGGAGATGATCACCCGTGACGCGGACGGCCGCCCGTCCGGCACCGCCCCGCTCGATCCGGCGGGCTGACGCGGCGCCGCTCCGGCGGGGCCGGGGCCGCGCCTTGTCCTACATCTTGTCCACCGCCGCCTGCGGCTGCGCGCCGCGAAGGGCGGTCTCCGGGACATGGGCTGCGGCGGCCCGCAGCATGGGCAGGATCTGGTCGGTCTCGGTGGCGACCAGCACATCCACCGGCGTCGTCGCGCGGATGAAGTCGCTGTCCCGCATATGATCCAGCAGGGTCAGCAGCGGGTCCCAGAAACCGGCGATATTGGCCACCAGAATCGGTTTGCGGTGGCGCCCGAGCTGTGCCCAGGTGAGCTGTTCCACCAGTTCTTCCAGCGTGCCAACGCCGCCGGGGAGGGCGACGAACGCGTCCGCCCGCTCGAACATCAGCTTCTTGCGCTCGTGCATGTCCTGCGTGACGATGATTTCCGCCGCATGCCGGAAGGCGCGCTCCTTGGAGCGCAGGAAGTCCGGGATGATGCCGGTGACCGCGCCGCCATTCAGCGCCACCGCGCCGGCGACCTCGCCCATCAGCCCGATTCCGCCGCCCCCATAGATGAGGCGCACCCCCTCGCGGGCGAGGATTTCGCCGAAGCGCCGGGCTTCGGCGGCGAACACGGGGTCGGCGCCCTTGGCCGACCCGCAATACACGCAGACACTTTCAATGGTTGCCATGGCGCGAGTGTACCAGTTTTGTGCAATGCGTCACGAGGGCGGACCGCCCGTTGGCGCCTCTCATAGCGCGATTCCACGTCAGGATGACGGCACGCGCCGCAGCGCCCGCCGCACCGCAGGTCCCGCCCCGGAAGCGGCTTGCTTTTGTCCCCGTCATCGGCCATCGTCGATGAACGATGATGTCTCGTCCCGATCTTGCTGCCCGCCTCAAGGCCCTCGCCCATCCCGCACGCCTCAAAGTGCTGGAGACGCTGGCCGGCCGCGAGGGCTGCGCGTGCGGCGAGATCGTCGCCGGCCTGCCTCTGGCGCAATCCACCGTGTCGCAACATATAAAGATCCTGGCCGAGGCCGGTCTCGTCCGTGGCGGCATGGATGGGCAGCGCCCCTGTTACTGCATCGATGGCCAAGCGCTGGAAAGCCTGCGGCGGGACATCGATGCGCTTCTTTCCCGGCTTGCGTCTGGCCCCGGCGGGGCAGCGTGCGGCCCGCACAGTCAAGGTTGACATGACCACCATTCCGAAGGCGGCGCCCCGCGCGGCGGAGGCTCGCCGGCTGTCCATGAAGGCCGTCGCCCAGGCGGGCGGCGCGCTGTTCGCCACCATCCGCGCGCTCTGGCCCTATCTGTGGCCGCAGGACCGCGCCGATTTGCGCGGCCGGGTCATGGCGACGCTGGCGCTGCTGTTTCTCGCCAAGTTCGCCACCATGGGCGTGCCCTTCATCTTCAAGTGGGCAACCGATGCACTGGCCAATATTCCGGACGGGCAGGGCGATCCGGACATTTCCTGGCTGCTCGCCGCGCCCGTGCTGCTGACGCTGGCCTATGGCGGCGGACGCATCGTCATGGCGGCCATCACCCAGTTGCGCGACGGCATGTTCGCGAAGGTGGCGCTGAATGCGGTGCGCAAGCTCGCCATGGAGACGTTCGAGCACATGCACGCCTTGTCCCTGCGCTTTCACCTGGAGCGCAAGACGGGCGGGCTGACCCGCGTGCTGGAGCGGGCGCGCGAGGGCATCGAGACCATCGTGCGCATGCTCATGCTCCAGCTTGCTCCCACCATCGTGGAACTGGTGCTGGTGCTGGTGGTGCTCTGGTTCGCGTTCGACTGGCGCTATGTGGCGGCGGTCAGCGCCACCGTGGTGCTCTACACCTGGTTCACCTATGTCGCGAGCGAGTGGCGCATCTCCATCCGGCGCGACATGAACGAGAGCGACACCGAGGCCAACACCAAGGCGGTGGACAGCCTGCTCAATTACGAGACGGTGAAGTATTTCGGCGCCGAGGGCTGGGAGAGCCGGCGCTATGACCGCTCCATGGCGCGTTACGAATCCGCCACCGTGCGCACCTTCACCTCGCTCGCCTGGCTCAATGCCGGGCAGGCGGTGATCTTCAGCTTCGGCCTGACCGCCGTCATGGTGCTGGCCGCGTTCGACGTGCGCGCCGGCCGCCAGAGCGTAGGCGGCTTCGTCATGGTCAATGCCATGATGATCCAGCTCTACCAGCCGCTGAACTTCCTCGGCATGATCTATCGCGAGATCAAGCAGGCCATCGTGGACATCGAGGCCATGTTCTCCGTGCTCGCCCGCGATCCGGAGATCGAGGACCGTCCCGACGCCCGCCCGCTGGTGGTGGCCGGGGGCACGGTGCGGTTCGAGGACGTGCATTTCTCCTATGATCCCGGCCGCGAGATCCTGCGGGGCGTCAGTTTCGAGGTGCCGGCCGGCGGCACGCTGGCCATCGTCGGCGCCTCGGGCGCGGGCAAGAGCACCATTTCGCGCCTGATGTTCCGCTTCTACGATGTCTCGTCGGGGCGCATCACCATCGACGGGCAGGACATCAATGCGGTGACGCAGGACAGCCTGCGCGCGGCCATCGGCATGGTTCCGCAGGACACCGTGCTGTTCAACGACACCATCGCCTACAACATCCGCTACGGCCGCCCCGAGGCGAGCGAGGCGGAAGTGGAGGCGGCGGCGCAGCTCGCGCAGATCGACGGCTTCATCAAGGCCACCCCGCTCGGCTACCGCACCGAGGTGGGCGAGCGCGGCCTCAAGCTCTCCGGCGGCGAGAAGCAGCGCGTCGCCATCGCCCGCACCATCCTGAAGGCGCCGCCCATCCTCGTTCTGGACGAGGCGACCTCGGCGCTGGACAGCCACACCGAGCGCGAGATCCAGGATGCACTGGACGGCGTCTCGCGCGGGCGCACCACGCTCGTCATCGCCCACCGGCTCTCCACGGTGGTCTCCGCCGACCAGATCCTCGTCCTGTTCAAGGGCAAGGTGGCCGAGCGCGGCACCCACGGGGAACTTCTCGCCAGAGGCGGACTTTATGCCGCACTGTGGCAGCGCCAGCGCGAGGCGGACGATGCCATGCAAAAGCTCAGGTCCGCTGGGGAAGGTGAGGCCCTTCTCGAACTTACGACTGAATAAGACAGATCCGGCAACAAAGGCGGCGTTGCAGTCGCGCGGCACTACATGTTACCTCGCGTGAACAACTCTGACCCTGACGCGGGCACGTCTTTGGCGGCCAATTTTTACCTTTCCTCCGCGTCCCCCGCGCCCAGGCTCCGGATCGGTCTTTTGATCGACACGCCGGAGATTCCGGCGGTGTTCGCTCGCGTGATCAGCGATATCCAGCGATCGGATTTTGCCGATGTCGTCTGTGTCATCCGCAACATGGATGCAAAGCCGCCGTCCAGTATCCAGTCGCTGCCCCGGCGGGTGTGGAAGTTCCTGTCCAGCCCGAAGCTGCGGCAGGCCATCCTGTATGCGGTTTATGTGAAGCTCGACGAGTGGCGCAGCTATGATCCGCAGCTCGATCCGCTCAAGCCGGTGGACTGTTCCTCCTTCCTGCGCGGCATTCCGCAGATCTCGGTCTTTCCCGCCACAAGCGGGCCGGTGCACCGCTTTTCCGAGGCGGACATCGCGCAGGTGAAGGCGGCCGACCTTGATGTGATCGTGCGGTTCGGCTTCAACATCCTGAAGGGCGACATCCTCGGCGCGGCCCGCTACGGCGTGTGGTCGTACCATCATGGCGACAACGACCTCTATCGCGGCTCGCCGCCTTATATGTGGGAGATGATGGAGGGCAGCCCGCGCTGCGGCGCCGTGCTCCAGATCCTCACAGAGACGCTCGACGGCGGGCTGGTGATCGCCAAGGGGCAATATGCCTGCGAGAGCGCGGTATCGCTGTTCCGCAATCGCCTCGGCCCGTTCTGGGGTTCGTGCTATTTCTTGGTGTGGAAGCTGCGGGAACTGCACGAAAAAGGGTTTCCCGCGCTGCGGGCGACGGCCGTGCCGCGGGCGGACTATGGGGGCCGCAAGGCGCTTTATTCCAAGTCGGGCAACCGCGAGATGCTGGGCTGGATGTGGCGCCTCCTCGTGCGCAAGCTCGGTCAGAAGCGGGCGCGCCGCATGCTGCACTGGCAGACCGCCCTGCGCCGCAACGCCGTCTCTTCCGCCCTGCACCCTGCCTCCGGATCGCTCGACCTGTCCGGCTTCCAGTTCCTGAAGGCGCCGGCCGGGCATTTCTATGCCGACCCGTTCCTGTTCGAGCGGGACGGGCGCACCTTCCTGTTCATGGAAGATTACGACTATGCCGCCGCGCGCGGCGATCTTGTCGTCATGGACGTGACGGACGGCGTGCCGGAGCAGGCGGAGCCCTGCCTCGCCACCGGCTCGCACCTGTCCTATCCCTTCGTGTTCGCCCATGGCGGGGAGATCTGGATGATCCCCGAAAGCATGGCGGCGGGCGAAGTGGCGCTCTACCGCGCCGAGGCGTTCCCCCATCGCTGGGTGAAGGAAAAGGTGTTGTTCAGCGGGCCGGTGGTGGACACCACGGTCTGGCAGAAGGACGGCACCTGGTATTTCTTCGCCACCCTGATCGTGCCGGGAACGGAGGCGGTCTCGCTGCATCTGTTCACGGCGGACAGCCTGACCGGCGACTGGCGCCTGCATCCCGCAAGTCCCCTGTCCAACGATGTGCGCGATGCGCGGGGCGCGGGCCGGCTGTTCATGCAGGACGGCGTGCTCTATCGCCCGGCGCAGGATTGCTCGGGCACCTATGGCCGCGCCATCCGGCTGTTCCGCGTGGACGAGCTCACCCCCTCCACCTATGCCGAATCCCTCGTCATGGAGGTCGGCCCGCAGGATGTGCCGCGCTTTGCGGGGTGCGGGGCCGAGGGCATTCACACCTATGACCGGGCCGGCACCTTCGAGGTGATCGACGCCAAGTTCAGCCTGCCGGTGACCGAGGTTCTCGGCGGCTGAGCTCAGCGGCCGGACCGTCGCTGCGCCCGCCCATTTGACGCTGCGACGGGGGCGCACTACCTATGCGGCTCGTTGAATGGAGCCGTGCGTGACCCTCCTCGCCACCATCCGCAAGAATATCCCGCCCATTCACCGGGAGGGCTACCGCTTCATCGCCATCGCGGCCGCCATCACGGTGGTGCTGATGATGGTCTCCACCGTCCTCGGCATGCTCATGCTCGGGCTCACGCTCTGGACCGCGCTGTTCTTCCGCGATCCGGCGCGGGTGACGCCCATGCGGGAAGGGCTGGTGGTGTCCCCCGCCGACGGCGTCGTCTCGCAGATCACGCTCGCCACGCCGCCCCGCGAACTGGCGCTGTCCGACACGCCGCTGCTGCGCGTGTCGGTGTTCATGAACGTGTTCAACGTCCATGTGAACCGCGCGCCGGTCACCGGCCGCGTGGCGCGTGTCGCCTACAAGCCGGGCATCTTCCTCAATGCCGACCTCGACAAGGCCAGCGAGGACAACGAGCGCAACGGGCTGGTGTTCGACACGCTTTATGGCCCGGTGGGCTGCGTGCAGATCGCCGGCCTCATCGCGCGGCGCATCGTCTGCTTCGTGCGCGAGGGCGAGGAGATGGGCGCGGGCGAGCGCTTCGGCCTGATCCGGTTCGGCTCGCGGGTGGACATCTACCTGCCGCCGGGAACCCGCGTGCTGGTGGCCGAAGGGCAGATTGCGACGGCGGGTGAAACCATCCTGGCGGATTTTGCGTCTCCTTCAGGACGCGACACCGTGTATCGCGTCAACTGACGCCGGGAGGCTCACATGGCGCCGCTTTTTCCCCCGATCGATCCGGACGGCCCGCGCTTCGCGCGATTCGGCCGCATTCCGCTGCGCCTGCTGCTGCCCAATCTGGTGACGCTGCTCGCCCTCTGCCTCGGCCTCACCGCCGTGCGCATGGCGGTGGAGGACCGCTTTGAACTGGCGCTGGCCGGCATCGTCATCGCGGCGATTCTGGACGGGGTGGACGGGCGGCTCGCCCGCGCGCTGAAGGGCACCTCGCGCTTCGGGGCGGAGCTGGACAGCCTCGCGGACTTCGTCAACTTCGGCTGCGCCCCGGCCCTCATCCTCTATATGTGGGGCCTCGACGCGGTGGGTTCCATCGGCTGGATCGCCGCGCTCCTGTTCGCCATCTGCGCCGCGCTGCGCCTCGCGCGCTTCAACGTGATGCTGGACGATCCGAACCGGCCCGCCTTCGCGGCCGACTTCTTCACCGGCGTTCCCGCGCCCGCCGGCGCCATCGCCGTGCTGCTGCCGGTCTATCTGGACCTTCTGGGCATGCCCCACGGCACGGTGGCGGATGCGCTGGCGCTGATCTACACGCTCGCCAT
>NCCY01000141.1 GCA_002279855.1 Rhizobiales bacterium 12-68-15 | reverse complement strand
CCTGAGAATGTGGCGGCCTTCATCGGCGAGCCGATCCAGGGAGCCGGCGGGGTCATCATCCCGCCCTCCACCTATTGGCCGGAAGTGCAGAAGATCTGCCGCGAGCGCAATGTGCTGATCGTCTCCGACGAGGTGATCTGCGGCTTCGGCCGGACGGGGGAATGGTTCGGCTGCCAGTATATGGGCGTCGAGCCGGACCTCATCACCTTCGCCAAGGGCGTCACCTCCGGCTATTTCCCGCTGGGGGGCGTCATTCTCGGCGCGCGGGTGGCGGAAGGCTTCATCGAGCATGGTGGTGAGTTCAACCACGGCTTCACCTATTCCGGGCATCCCGGCGGCTGCGCGGCGGCGCTCGCCAACCTGCGGATCATGCATGAGGAAAAGCTGGTCGCGCGGGTGAAGAGCGAGATCGGCCCCTATCTTCAGGAGCGCTGGCTGAAGCTGGCGGAGCATCCGCTGGTGGGCGAGGCGCGCATGATCGGGCTGATCGGCGCGCTGGAACTCACCCCCGACAAGGCGAGCCGCGCCCGCTTTGCGCAGGAGGAGGGGACGGTGGGCCTTCTCTGCCGCGACTTCTCGTTCCGCGAAGGGCTGGTGATGCGGGCGGTACGCGACAGCATGATCCTCGCCCCGCCTTTCACCCTGTCCTTCGCCGAGGCGGACGAACTGATCGCCACCGCCCGTCGTGTCCTCGACCTCACCTATGCCGAGTTGCAGGCCCGCGACTGGCTGAAGGCGGCGTGACACCCTTGCCTGCCCTCTGCCGCCAGCGGGGAGGGCAGGCACACCGCCCTGTGGCAAAGCTTCCGGCTGGAAGTGGGTGGGGTGGATTGTGGCCGGCGAAAGATGGTTCCCGAACCCTGGCCGGATTTATATGTATTCGCTGGCGCCATCCTTCGCGTGTGTGGATGGAACGAAGATTTGATTTCGCCGTTTCATTCAGGATCTTCACAGCAAGGAGAGATCCGATGCGAAATCGTCTGATTGCGACTGCCGCCATTCTCGCGGCTCTGACCCCCGGCTTCGCCTTCGCCCAGGCCTCGACCGCAACCGGCGCCGTTGGTGGCGCTGCGGTGGGCGCGGTCGTGGGCGGCCCCGTGGGCGCGGTGGTGGGTGGTGCGGTCGGCGCCACGGTCGGTGCCGCAGCCGAGCCCCCGGCGACCGTGCGGTCCTATGTGATCCAGGAAAACCGCCCGTCCGTCCGCATGGAGCGGCAGGTGGTGGTGGGCGAGCCGCTGCCCTCCACGGTTCGGGTCTATGAGGTTCCGAACAGCCAGTACGAATACACGGTGGTCAACGACCAGCGCGTGATCGTGGAGCCGGGCACCCGCCGTGTCATTCAGGTGATCCAGTAATCCTTTCTCGCAGGCAAGCCTGCCAGACATAAGAGGCGCGGCCGGTTTCCCGGCCGCGCCTTTTTGCGTTCAGGCGGCCGGCGGCGCCGTGGTGGCGAAGCTCGGGCAGGCGGCGTGGAAGGCGGCGAGCCATTCCACCAGCGCGTCGTTGCCCTCGCGCCAGCCCCGGCCGAGGCGCAGGTCCGCATATTCGAGCGCGCAGGCGAGCGCGATGGTGCCGGTGGTGACCGCCGAGCCGAGCGCGGCCACATCGGCGTTCAGGGCGGCGAGCGCCCGCGAGACCTTCAGCTTCTGGCGATCCGTCCAGCCGTCGAAGCGGACCGATTCGGGCCGGAAGCGCTGCTCGTAGACCACCAGCAGGGTCGCATCCATGATGCCGTCCGCCAGCGCTTCAAGCCGCATGGCTTCGAAGCGGGCGTCGGTCTCCGTCGGCAGGATCTTGCCGCCGCCGGCCTTGTGGTCGAGCCAGGCGAGGATGACGGGAGAATCGAACAGCGGCGCGCGGTCGCCGTCCAGAAGCACCGGCAGCTTGCCGAGCGGGTTCTGCCGCATCAGCGTATCGCTCTCGTTCCCGGTATCGGCCAGTTCGAGATCCAGCGGCAGGCCCAGATGGCCGGCGGCGGTGCGGACCTTGCGCGCGAACGGCGAGGTCGGGGAATAGCGAAGGCGCATGATGGGCACTCCCTTGATGTGATTTATTCCGCGACCAGCCAGGAGACGCGGCTGCGTCCCTTCCCGTCGCGGGAGAGATGGGGGGCGAGGGCGGTGAGGATGGTCCGCATCTCGTCCTGGAGGGTAAAGGGTGGGTTGACGATGATGAGGCCCGAGCCCGACAGCGTGTCGAGGCTGCGGACCTCCGCAAAGTCCAGTTCCACCCGCAGGGTCTTGGGCAGGCGAAGCTGGGCGACATCCCGGCGGAAGGCATCCACCGCCCTGAGGTCCTTGATGGGATACCACAGCATGAAGGTGCCTGTGGCGAAGCGCTCGTGGCCTTCCTTCAGCGCGTCCAGCAGGCGCTTGAACTCGCCCTGCTCCTCGAACGGGGGATCGATGAGCACGAGGCCCCGGCGCTCGCGCGGCGGCAGATGCGCCCGCACGGCCTGCCAGCCATCCTGCATCATCACCTTGACCCGGCTGTCGGACGCGGTGCGGCGGTCGAGCTTGGCCTTCTCCTCCTTGTGCAGTTCGCAGAACAGGAAGCGGTCCTGCGGGCGGGACAGGGCGAGGGCGAGCGCAGGCGAGCCGGGATAGAGGCGCGGCCCGCTTTCCGCCCGCAGGCGCCGCACGGCGTCCAGATAGGGCGCCAGCAGTGCGGCGGCGGGCGCGGCAAGGTCGGCTTTCAGGATGCGCTCGATGCCGGCCTCGGCCTCGCCGGTCTTCTGCGCATTGGTGCCGCCGAGATCGTAGAGCCCGGCGCCGGCATGGGTGTCCAGCACGCGGAACGGGGTGTCCTTGCGGGCGAGGTGCACCAGCACGCGCGCGAGGGCGGCGTGCTTCATCACGTCCGCCGGGTTTCCGGCGTGGAAGGCGTGGCGATAATTCATCGGGCGGGCGCCGGGCGGGGCAGGGGGGAGCGGCGGTTTGTCGATTGCATCCCGCATCCTCAAATGCACTCTTACGCCCCGGTCAACCCCGGAACGCACAACAAGAGGATCTGCCCATGAAATTCGCCGCTGCGCTCCTTGCCGCGAGCCTCTTCGCCGCCCCGGCCTTCGCGCAGGATGCCCCGCCGAACATCGTCGGCACATGGAAGGGCGACAGTGACGGTCTCAGCGAGAAATACGGCTGGGTGACCGGCCCGGTGACGCTGACCGTGACCGAGCAGAAGGGCCGCGCCTTCCGGGCGAGCCTGATCTATCCCTCCGAGAAGGGCGGCAGCAAGACCGAGAGCGTGGTGGGCGCGTTCGCGGCGGATGGAAAGAACATCTTCCTCGCCAGCGACGACGGCATCCATATCGCGGTACTTCAGGGCGACGTGGTGGATGCCTGCTATCTGGAGCCGGGCGACAATGACGGCCTCGCGCTCTGCGCCCGTCTGAAGAAGCAGCCCTGATCCCTCATCGCCGGTGATCGGGCTTTGCCGGGGGGGCGGCGCGCAGGCGCCGTCCCCGGCGGGGCGCCCATCAGCGGGGCGCGGGAATCGTCAGCGTGCGGGAGGCGCCGCAGGCGCGCCGGTCCACCTCCGGGCAGGACCGGAACGCCAGGTCCTTGCCGAGGCAGACGCGGATTTCCGAAAAGTGGCCGTCCTCGCAGGTGACGGCCATCATGTCCGGCGCAAGGCCCGGATTGGCCAGCGCGAAGGCCGCCTCGATCTGGCGGCTGGTCATGGGCGGCAGCGTCCCTGCGCTAAGTGCCTGGGGAATCACCACGCGCCCGCGCGCCTCCCGCACCAGCGCGAAATAGCCGTCCGGCGTCAGGCCGGTACAGGTGCCGTGCTTGCGCCATTCGTGCAGGACGAGGCCCTTGCTGGGCATCAGGTCCGCCATGGCGGCGATGGTCGCGTCCGGCACATAAGGCGCGGTGCGGGCGCAATAGTCGGGATAGCCGGTCTCATGCTGCGGCCAGAGGCCATGCACGACGAAGCGGTGCGACACCGCCCCCTTGCATTGCTGCGGGCTCGCCTTGGGCGACAGGCAGTAAGTGGGGCTCCAGGACAGGGCGAGCACGTAGAAGTCGAACGCGCCCGGCTTGTCCTGTGCGCTTGCGGGCCCGGGGGAGCCCGCGAGTGCCGCCAGCAGGCCCAGCAGGCCCGCCAGCAGGCGCATCCTCAAGGACGCGCCATCCGGCAGTTGGGGGCATAAGCGAGGTTGCGGTCGAGCCCGTCGATGCACCATTCCACACCCCAGGTGTAACCCTGAAAGCTCGAATCCTCGATCAGCGAATACCAGATCACATGCCGGCGCGCGTCGGAGAGCGTCACCGTCGCGGTGCAGTAGCGGCGCGGCTGGAAGCCTTCGCCCCACGGCCGGAACGCGATCTCGCGGACATTCTGGTAGCTGCTGATGTTCAGCGCCGCATTCCAGTACATGCGCTCGGTCTCGGCGAAGCGCATGGAGATGGTGCCCAGCGCCAGCGGCTCGGAGCAGGCCGGCACGTTGCCGCTATAGCTGTCATTGGGCAGCCAGAAATTGTCCAGCAGGCTCGCCGCAGAGGCGGGCGCGGCAGCCATCATCATCGCACCGGCCATGGCGGCACCCAGTGCGGCGCCGATCCGATTGCGTGCCTTGCGACCCATTCCCGTCTCCCGACATATCCTCAAGCCCCGGGCGCGACGATGGGGTGAACCGAACCGCCCGGTCAAGCATGGCGGGCCGGGAAGCACAAAAAGATCGCCTGTGTGGCGCGCAAGCCGCGTTGTCCGGGGCCCTTCGGGCCGAAATTCCGGCTGCCATGCAACTGTCGTGAAAGCGGTGCGACATTGACCTTGCCCGCGAAGGGATGGCACCTGTTCTTTCAGCGCGGCCAGATGAAAGTGTCTTTATGTCGAAGAGCGGCTTCGTACCCCATGTCGTGCCGGGCGGCGCGACCGAGCTTCCCCGGTTTGCCTCCGGTCGCGATGTGGCGATCCAGATGCGGCCGGACCAGCCGGTCTATTGCTTTCGCCCGCAGGTTCTGGCCGCCGACATGGACGCCTTCACCTCGGTGTTTCCCGGCAAGACCGCCTATGCGGTGAAGACCAACGGCGATCCGCTGGTAATGCGCGCCCTCGCCGCGCAGGGCATGTCGGTGTTCGACGTGGCGAGCCCGCCGGAATTTGCCGCCGGCCGCGCCGTCTCGCCGCGCAGTGAGCTGCTCTACATGCATCCGGTGAAGGCGCAGTCGGACATCCGCCTCGCGCTGGAACAGTATGGCATCCGCGTGATGGCGGTGGACCACGAGGACGAGGTCGCCAAGATCCTGCGCATCGTCAACGCGCTCGATCTCGATCCCGAGGAATTCACCCTGTTCGTCCGCATCGCCTCCAAGGGCGAGGCGGCCTATGAGCTGTCCAAGAAGTTCGGCGCGGCACCGGCCCATGCGGCGGAATTGCTCCAGCGCATTCACAATATCGGCTTCCGCTGCGGCATCGCCTTCCATGTGGGCAGCCAGGTGGAAGATGCCGGCACGTTCGAGCGGGCCATCGCCACTGCCGCCGAAGTGCGGGACGCGGCCAAGGTTCCGATCGTCGAACTGGATATCGGCGGCGGCTTTCCCTCCGTCTATGGCACCGACCCCCGGCGCCCCGCGCCCGTCATGCCGCCTCTGCCGGACCTGATGGCCTCGGTGCTGGACTCCGTGCGGCGCCACGGGTTCGAGGGCGTGCCGCTGGTGGCCGAGCCGGGCCGCGTGATCGTGGCGCGGGCCTTTTCCGTCATCGTCCGGGTGATGCTGAAGAAGGGACAGCGGCTCTACATCAATGACGGTATCTGGTCGTCGCTCTCCGACAGCTGGACCGGCAAGCTGCTGCTGCCGGTGAACCACATTCCCGATCCCGCCCGCCGCCGCCGCTCGGGCGATCCCGGCAAGATGATGCCGTTCCGCATCTATGGCGCCACCTGCGACAGCGTGGACGTGCTCTCCCGCCCGTTCTACCTGCCGGAGACGGTGGATACCGGCGACTGGATCGAGGTGGGCCATATCGGCGCCTATTCGCTGGCGCTGCGCACCCGGTTCAACGGCTTCTATCCGGACACCTTCGTCGAGGTGGCCGAGCCCTTCGTCGCGCCGGAATTCATCCCCCACGCCTCAGAGCCGCACCCGCGCGCCGTGCACGATCCGGGGCCGCGCAGCGATACGCGCGGCGAGGACGTGATCGCCCCGCCCGCCGAACACTGACGAAAAAGGGGCGCCGGCTGATGGCGGCGCCCCTCGTCTTTCTGATCCGTTGCCGGCTTTAAGCTCACATGAAGAGCTTTTCCTTCTCCATCCCGGCATAGAGCCCGGCCACATACTCGCCATAGCCGTTATAGATCAGCGTCGGCCGGCGCTCTCCGGTGGCGATGTCCTTTTCGGTCGCCTGGCTCCAGCGCGGGTGCGCCACGGCGGGGTTCACATTGGCCCAGAAGCCATATTCCCCGCCCTGCACCACTTCCCAGAAGCTCTTGGGGCGCTGCTCGGTGAAGGTCACCTTCACGATGGCCTTGGCGGACTTGAACCCGTATTTCCACGGCAGGGCGACCCGCAGCGGAGCGCCGAACTGGTTCGGGGCCGGCTTGCCGTAAATGCCCGTCACCATGAAGGCGAGTTCGTTGTTGGCTTCCGCCATGGTGACGCCCTCCACATAGGGCCACGGATAGAAGCGGCCGTTCTGTCCCGGGGCCACCGCGCGGTCGAGGAAGGTCTCGAAGCGCACATATTTCGCGCTGCCGAGCGGGCGCGCATAGTCCACCAGCGCCTTCATGGGAAATCCGGTCCACGGCAGGGCCATGGACCAGCCTTCCACGCACTGCCGGGGCTGCTCCACGAGACCATCAATGGTGATGGTCCAGGGGCGGGTCTTCAGCTTCGATGCAGCCCGCGCCACATCGTAATTGCCGCCGAACTCGTAATAATTGTTCACCGTGCTGGCAGACGGCTCCGGGGTAAGGGGGCGGTCCAGCGTGTAGCGCGGGTTGCGCGCGGCGGGATAGAGGCCGGCAGACGGGTCGGTCTCGGCGGCGGCAGCGGGCAGGGCGAGCCCGGCGGCGGCGATGCTGCCCGCTCCCAGCGCCATGAGGTTCCGGCGCGACAGGAAGATGTGCTCCGGGGTGGCATGGCTCTCGGGAATCTCCCAGCCGCGCGGCGTGCGAATATGCATGGATTGCCTCCGTTTGCCCGACCATTGCGTTGCGGGCGGCGGGCGGCAATTCAAACGGTTTGCGTGAGGAGACGAGGGTCAGCGTGACGCCGGTCAGCGAGATGGAGAGGCCACTGTCCGCCGAAACGCTGAACGGCTGGAGGGCGATGCCCCGGCTCGCGTCCTTGGCGAACAGCATGTTGGTGGAAAAGCCCGGCCCGATGGCGATGCCTGTGCTGATGCCCACATACTCGCCGGCAAGGGCGGTGGCATCGATGCTGGCGCTGGTGCCAAGCACCATCCAGAGCATGGAGCCCTGATCGCTCACGCCAAAATCGATCCCGGCCCGCTCCAGCGTTCCGGAATAGGTGAACTGCCCCATGGCGGCGGCGGGGCGGAATTCGCAGCGCACGGCCCGGCGGGAGCCGAAGCCGTAGCCCACGGCCGCTTCGCCGCGGCATTCAAGCAGGCCGGCCTGAACTTTTGGAAGATCCTGCGCCCCGGCCAGGGCCGGGACGCAGACGAATGCGGCGAGGGCGGTACAGGCCGCAGCCGTGCGCGGCCACCCCGCCCCAGGCAAGATCACTTGGTGATCTTCTTCTTCGTGGCGACAGGCGCGACGGGGGTCAGCGTCAGGTCGGACAGGCCGGCGGCCACGTTGAGGCCGGTGGAGCCCTGCACGGAGACGGGCTGGAGGGCGATGG
>NCCY01000140.1 GCA_002279855.1 Rhizobiales bacterium 12-68-15 | reverse complement strand
GCCGAATTCCTCTCCGACAAGCCGAAATTCGCGGAAGTGGCCGACGGGTTCCTGGAGTTCATCGCCGACGACACGCTGGTGATCCACAACGCCGCGTTCGACATCGGCTTCCTCAATGCGGAACTGGACCGCGCCGGCCGTCCCGTCATCCGGCGCGACCGCGTCGTGGACACGCTGGCGCTGGCCCGGCGCAAGCATCCGGGCGGGCCGAACAGCCTCGACGTGCTGATGAACCGCTACGGGATCGATTCCTCCCGCCGCGTGAAGCATGGCGCGCTGCTGGATTCCGAGCTTCTGGCCGAGGTCTATAGCGAGCTTCTGGGCGGCCGGCAGGCCATGCTGGTGGGGCTGGTGGAAGAGGAAAGCGCCGCACCGCGTCTCATCGCGGTGGAGCCGGTGGCCGCGCGCCAGCGTCCGGTGCCCCTGCCCTCCCGCCTGACCGAGGCTGACCTTTCCGCCCATGCCGCCTTCATGGCGGGCATCGGCGACAAGGCGATCTGGAACACCTATCTGCCGAAGTCGGAAGAGACCGGCGCGGCCTGAGAGGCGGCGGCGCTCACTCCGCCCCGTATCGGTGCAGGCCGGCGCCGTTGGTGCGCAGCCAGGCTTCAGCGGCACGACGGGCGGGAAAGATGCGCTCCACATTCGCCCAGTAGCGCGGCCCGTGATTCATCTCCAGCCGGTGCGCCACTTCATGGGCGGCGAGATAATCCAGCACGAAGGCGGGGGCGAGGATCAGCCGCCACGAGAATGACAGCGACCCGTCCGCCGCGCACGACCCCCAGCGGCTGGAGGTGTCGCGCAGGGTGACCGGGCCGACCGTGACGTTCAGCGCTGCCGCATGACGCTCCACTGCCTCGAGAAGGTCGGTCCGGGCCTCCCGCTTCAGGAAATCCCGCACCCGGCGCGCCATGTGGGGGGCGGCGCCGGCGACGCAGAGAAGAGGGGCGCCGTCATCGCCCCGTTCGGTCCAGCAGGTGCCGCGCGCACCCTCCCGGTGAACGATGCGGTGGGGCTCGCCGCGTACCGGAACCATCGCCCCGTCCACGAACGGCACGCTTTCGGGCAGGCGCACGAGTCGCGCCGCGATCCAGGCGCGATGGCGTTCCACGAAGGCGGAGGCGGCCGGCAGCGGCACGTTGGGCGGGGCGGTGAGGGCGACGTCCCGCGTCGCGGTCCGCACCCGCAGCGTGAGCCGGCGCGCGGAGGGGTGGCGCCGCACGGCGACGCGTACGATCTCATCCTCAAGCCGCAGCTCGATCCATTCCGGCCCCCGGCCGGCTGGCGCACTCCGCGACGTGTCCCGCCTGCGAAACAGCATGACGACCCGTGGGGTGAGAGGACCGAACGATGACCGGATGGCCATCGATTCGCTTCTTCACCCTAGGCCGGCAGGTCCAAAACGGGAACGCCGATTTTTGGTCGGATCGGCGTCATCCTCAATTTGTGACGAGGCGCGGGCGAAGCGTGGTGACGGAGGCACCCTCTCCCTCGCTGCGCCGGGGCAGTTCCTGGCTGAGGATGAAATCGGAGATGCGGGGGGCGATCTCGGAGCGGAAGCGCGAGCCGTTGAACACGCCGTAATGGCCGACATCGGGCTGGAGCCAGTGGGCGCGCTTCTCATCGGGGATGGCCGGGCACAGGCGGTGCATGGCCTGGGTCTGGCCGATGCCGGAAATGTCGTCCTTCTCGCCTTCCACCGTCATGAGCGCCACGTTGCGCACCGCATCCAGCCGCACGGGCAGGCCGTGATGGGTCATGGTGCCATTGGGCAGCGCGTGCTCGATGAAGACCTTCTCCACGGTCTCCAGATAGAAATTGGCGTCGAGATCCATCACCGCGAGATATTCGTCATAGAAATCGCGGTGCTTCTCGGCCGAATCCCCGTCGCCCTGGATCAGGTGCCGGAACAGGTCCGCATGGGCGATCAGGTGCCGGTCCAGATTCATGGTCATGAAGCCGTTGAGCTGCAGGAATCCCGGATAGACCTCCCGCATGGCGCCCGGATGGGGCCACGGCACATGGGTGATGACGTGACGGCGGAAGAAGTCGATGCCGCGCTCCTTGGCGAGTTCGTTCACGGCGGTCGGGGATTCGCGGGTGTCGATGGGCCCGCCCATGAGGATCATGGATTTCGGCACATAGGGATCGTCCATCTGCTCCATGCGGGCGATGGCCGCCGCCACCGGCACCGCCGGCTGGCACACGGCGAGCACATGGCAGTCGCCGCCCATGCGGCGGAAGATGGAGATCAGATAGTCCATATAATCGTCGAGGCCGAAGCGGCCGGCGGCGAGCGGCACCATCTTCGCGTCCACCCAGTCAGTCACATAGACATCATGGGTGGGCAGGAAGGCTTCCACCGTCCCGCGCAGCAGGGTGGCATAATGGCCCGACATGGGCGCCACGATGATGAGGCGCGGCTGGGGACGGCGCGGGGGATGCTCGAAGGCGCGCTCGAAATGCAGCAGCCGGCAGAACGGGCGCTCCCATACGGTGTTGATATGGACGGGCACGCGGGTGCCCCCCACCAGCACGGTGTCGATGCCCCAGTCCGGCTTGCCATAGCGGCGGGTTGCCCGCTCGAACAGCTCGAAGCCGGCGGCCATGGACTTGCCCACCGGCGTGTGCGCCGCGGGGTTCATGGGGTTGCGGAAGAACATGCGGCTGGCATCGGCCATGGCGCGCGACGGATTGAGCGCCGCATGCGCCATCTCGTACATCCAGTAGAGCGGTGCGGAAAAGTTCGTACCGCTCACCGCCGGCTGCTTCACGGCGCCGCCGAATTCTCCGATGGCCATGCCAGTTTCCTCACTCTTACGCTTGGGGCGACAGTGTCGCGAAAGTGTCAAACCGTCAATCACACACGCGGAACGGCCTGATCCAGAATGAATACCGTTTCCGGCGCCGCGCATGCGAAGACGGCTGGCGACACCGGCAGTCAAAATAATCGCATCGCCGCCCCAACCACTTAAATGGCGAAGGCCCGGCATGAGCATAGACTCTCCCGCTTGTTTATGGTTCCGAGACGGATGCTTTCCCGAGCCGCAGGGCCAACCATGCCGCATCGCACCACGTTCCCCGCATCGTCCGAGGGGCGCTCCCTCGGCCTGCGCATCGACACGCTGATTCGCCTGCGCTGGCTGGCAGTGGTGGGACAGGCGGTGTCGCTCGTGGTGGTGAACGACCTCCTGGGCTTTCCCCTGCCGCTCTTCCCCTGCCTCCTGGCGGTGGGCCTGTCGGCGGTGGTGAATCTGCTGCTGCGGGCGCGCTTTCCGGTGGCCCGCCGGCTCGGCGACATCTCGGCCGGGCCGCTTCTGGCCTATGACGTGCTCCAGCTCACCGCCCTGCTCTATCTCACCGGCGGCCTCTCCAACCCCTTCGCGCTGCTCTATCTCGCGCCGGTGATGATCTCGGCGACCGCGCTGACCTGGACCACCACCGCCACGCTCGGCCTGTTCGCGACGGTGTGCGCGGGGGCGGTCGGGCTTTGGCACTGGCCGTTGCCCTGGGCGGGGGAGGATGTGCCGGTGCTGCCCGATCTGTTCCTCGCCGGCATCTGGGTGTCCCTGTCCGTCTCCATCGGCTTCATCGGCCTGCATTCGTGGCGGGTGGCGGAAGAGGCGCGCGAACTGGCGGATGCGCTGGCCGCCACCGAGCTGGTGCTGGCCCGCGAGCAGCATCTCTCCCAGCTCGACGGGCTCGCCGCCGCCGCCGCCCATGAACTGGGCACGCCGCTCGCCACCATCGCGCTGGTGGTGAAGGAGATGCAGCGCTCCGTGACGCCCGACAGCCCCTATGCGGAGGATATCGGCCTACTGCGCGACCAGGTGAAGCGCTGCCGGGACATCCTCCAGACCCTGACCTCTCTGGGCTCCGGCGACGCGCCGTTCGATCGCATGCCCCTGTCCCTGCTGCTGGAGGAGGTGGTGGGGCCGCATCGCGACTTCGGCATCACCATCTCGGTGTCCCTGCCCGAGGATCGCAGCGACGAGCCGGTGCTGGCGCGCAATCCCGGCCTGATCTACGGGCTCGGCAATCTGGTTGAGAACGCCGTGGACTTCGCCGCCGGCCATGTGGCAGTGGAGGCCCGCTGGACCACCACGCGCATGGAGATCGTGGTGCGGGACGATGGTCCGGGCTTCGCTCCGGAAGTGAGTGACCGCATCGGCCAGCCTTACGTGACCAGCCGGGGGCGCGACCGGATCGGCGGGCCGGAGGAGGAAAGCGGCCTCGGCCTCGGCTTTTTCATCGCCAAGACCCTGCTGGAGCGCAGCGGGGCGACGCTCTGGGTGGAAAACCGTGCCCCTCCGGACACGGGTGCGGAGGTGAAAATCTCCTGGACGCGAAGCGCGCTGGCTTTGGAGCGCTAAATCTGCGACAAAACGCCACCTATTGCCCAAAAGGCGCAGCAAACCAGCGTAAAAGCCGCTGCAAACAATGTGTGTGGAAGCGTCGAGGAACGAGAAGATGACCGAGCCTGCCCTGCCCGAGCTTGAAGGCGACCGTTCGGTCCTTCTGGTGGACGACGACCGCTCCTTCCTCCTGCGCCTTGCGCGGGCCATGGAGGCGCGCGGCTTCGAGGTGGCGACGGCGGAATCCGTGGCCGACGGCCTCGCCCATGTGGAAAGCAACGCCCCGGCCTATGCGGTGGTGGACATGCGCCTCGGCGACGGGTCCGGGCTCGATGTCATCTCCGCCCTCAAGCGCAGCCGCCCCGGCGCGCGCGCCGTGGTGCTCACCGGCTATGGCAACATCGCCACCGCCGTGACGGCGGTGAAGCTCGGCGCGGTGGATTATCTCGCCAAGCCCGCCGATGCGGACGACGTGATGGCCGCGCTGATGGCCGGAGGCGATCACAAGCCCCAGCCGCCGGAAAATCCCATGTCCGCCGACCGGGTGCGGTGGGAGCATATCCAGCGCGTCTATGAATTGTGCGGCCGCAACGTCTCCGAGACGGCCCGCCGCCTCTCCATGCATCGACGCACCCTGCAGCGCATTCTGGCCAAGCGCGCGCCGCGCTGAGGTCACGTCCGGGTGAGCCGGGCGGGGCTGCGGAACGTAAGCAGGGGGCGCCTGTTGTCAGGCGGACCGCCTTTGCCGGAGCCGCACGCCATGAGCCTCCCCGTTCTCGCCTTCGCCGCCCTTGCCGCGCTCACCGTGGGCGCCGCCGCCGCGCCCGCCGCGCCCGCCGGGCTTGACGCCTATCGCTGGAAGGCCCGGCCGCTCGTCGTCATCGCCCCCGATGCGGCGGACGCCCGGTATCGCACGCAGATGGAGGCGGTCTCCGCTGCGCAGGCGGCGCTGCGGGAGCGCGACATGGTGGTTCTTCCCGCACTCGGCCCGGACAGCCCGCTGCGCAAGCAGGTGGGCAGCGGCAGCGCGGCATTTCAGGTGGTGCTGATCGGCAAGGACGGCCATGTGGCCGGACGCTGGACCGCACCGGTCGCCCTGCCCGACGTGTTCGCCCTCATCGACCGCATGCCCATGCGGCGGGACGAGATGCGCAGGCAGGGCCAGTAGGCGCCGGTCTCAGACCTCTTTCCTGGCTCAGAAGTCCTTTTTGGGCTGCGCCTTCTGCGTCACCAGCTTGCTGGCGAAGGCCTCGAACACCCCGGCATTGCGGAAACAGCCGTCCGAGGCGAGCTTGGCATCGAGGCCGATGCTGTAGCGCATCTTGGAGAGCATGGCGGGATAGTCCGACGAGGCCTCCGTCCAGAGCGCGTCCGAATTGAAGCGGTCGCCATATTGCTTCGCGAGCTGGGACATGGTGGCGCGATATTTGTCCAGTTCGTCCCGCGTATAGGGGCGGTCATTGGTGCCGGCGAACGCCTCGTCGCAGGATTTGATGCGCGCATAGAGCTTGTAGACGTAAGCGAGCCGGCGCTCGATGTCCTCGTTCTGCTTGGCCCGCTCGGCCTCCACGACCTCCGGCAGGGCGCCGCCGCCCCAGTCGCGCTTCAGCAGCAGCAAGGTGGCGTTGGGGATTTCCGCTGCCTGCGCGGCCCCGCCCAGCCCCACATAGTCCAGCGTGAGCCCGCGGTCGGCGCCGGCGAGGAAGCTTGCGGTGAGGCGCGGCCTGTCCTTGTCGGTAACGGAAAAACAGTCCGCCCTGTTCTCCAGCGGGTAGGACACGAGCGCGGTGAGGGCGGCCGGGTCCTTCAGAAGCGGCCGGTACTCTTCCAGCGCGGCGGCGTAGCCGAATGTCTGGAGGCAGAGCTGCTTCATCTCCTCCTTGTCCAGCGGATTGCGCAGGCTGGTTTTCAACTGGGCCAGAGCGGTGTCGTATCCCGCGAACTTCAGGCACTCGGCGATCCTGGCATTGCTGACCGAGTGGAGGTCGATCTCGGTGAGGTAGCGCTTGCCGTTGAATTCGAGCCCCAGATATTTCGAAGACAGGAATTGCAGGATGTAGACCTGCGAGTCGCTGGTCACACTCCGCAGTCGGTCCGAGAACTTCTGGCGCGCATCGGTCTTCAGGTCGGCGGTGGCGATGAAGAAGCCGGTCATCCCGCTCGGCCCGTCCTCATAGGTCCAGCTGACGGGGAAGGAAATGACGCTTTTATCGGTCGTCTCGAAGAAATCGACATTCTTGATAACGTTGATGCTTGAAAATATATGCGCAGATTTTTGCGTGGATTGCGGCAGGCGGGAGATGTTGATGAACGGCCCCACGCGCCCGTCCTTCTGACAGACGAGCTCGACCGAAATATTGTCCTTCGCCGGCTTGGAGAACGGGACGACAAACGTCTCCTGTGCTGCGGACCGGGACGCAAGAGCGACCAGTATTGCGAGTGCCAGCCACCATCTGTTCATCGGTCATCTCACCAGACAAGGTCTTGCCTCACGTTACAGGCAATCGCTGGCTTGACAATAAGGGGCACATGGCGATTTCCGGCCGTCCGGCGTTTTGGCGGCCCGCAGCGCGTTCAGAATTCGC
>NCCY01000139.1 GCA_002279855.1 Rhizobiales bacterium 12-68-15 | reverse complement strand
CGATCAGGCCGCCACCATCGCCCGTCTGGAGAGCGAGGGCGCCACCCTGTCCGCAGACCTTGCCGAAACGCGCAGCCGCGCCGATGCGCTGGAGAGCGCGCTGGCGGCGGAACGGGCGACGCTTGAGGCGCTGCGGACCTCCAGCACGGCGGAGCGCACGCGGCTCGAAGCTGCGCTCGCCGGCGAGACGCAGGCGCTCGCCGCAGCCCTTGTGCTGGCCGACACGCGGGCCGGCATCATCTCGCGGCTGGAGGGCGAGCAGCGCGAGCTTGCCGCCGACCTTGCCGCGACGCGCACGGAACTGTCCGCCACCCAGGCGGCGGCACGGGCGACCGAGGCACGGCGCGCCAGCGAGTTCGCCACCGCCGAAACGGAAGCCCGCCGCCTGCGGGACGAGGCGGCCCGCCTCGGCGCGGAAACCGCCATGATCGAGGGCGCCCTCGCCAAGGCCCGCGCCGAGCGGGACGCCCTGTTGGCGAAAGAGGCGGATCTGGACACGCTGCGGGCGACGCTCACCGACCTCGCCGCCCGCCTCATCGCCCAGGCGGCGCCGGACCTTGCCGCGCCCGAAACGGCCCCGCCGGAACTTGCGGACGCCACCGCGCAGGAAAACGCCGCGCAGGAAAACGCCGCGCAGGACTCGGCCACCGGCCCCGCCTCGCTCGCCGGCCGCATCCGCGCGGCCCGTCAGGAGCCGCAGGCGCCCGGCAAGACCCCGGGCAAGGCGCCCGGCCGCCGCTCCGCCAAGGGGTAAACGGCACCGGCCGTATCCTTTCTGATACCTTCTGACCAAAACGTGCCGTCTTGCAGGATGGCGCCCCGATCCGACATGCAGGGCATCCTTGTGTCCTGTGCGGAGACCCGCCCCATGAAAGCCATCGGTTACACCGCCTCCCTGCCCATCGCGGACGCCCGCGCGCTGTTCGCCTTCGACGCGCCCGAGCCGACGCCCGGCCCGCGCGACCTGCTGGTCCGCGTGAAGGCCATTTCGGTCAATCCCGTGGACACCAAGGTGCGCATGCGCCGGCAGGGCACCGAAGCCGAACCCGTCATTCTCGGCTGGGATGCCGCCGGCGTGGTGGAGGCGGTGGGCGCGGACGTGACCCTCTTCCGCCCCGGCGACGAGGTCTATTATGCCGGCAGCCTGATCCGCCCCGGCACCAACAGCGAACTTCACGCGGTCGATGAGCGCATCGTGGCGCTGAAGCCGAAAAGCCTCGGCTTCGCGGAGGCCGCCGCTCTGCCGCTCACCGCCATCACCGCATGGGAAGCGCTGTTCGACCGGCTGCGCCTGCCCGTGACCAAGGCGGGCGACGGCGGCGTTCTGCTGGTGACGGGCGCGGCGGGGGGCGTCGGCTCCATCGCCGTCCAGCTCGCCCGCCGCCTCACGGCCTTCACCGTCATCGGCACCGCCTCACGCCCCGAGACGGCGGCATGGGTGAAGGAGCTTGGCGCCCATCACGTCATCGACCATTCCCGCCCGCTCTCGCAGGAGGTGAAGGCGCTCGGCCTGCCCGGTGCGGACGCCATCTTCTCCGTCACCCGCACCGACCTGCACTGGGCGGAAATCGTTTCCGTGATGATGCCGCAGGGCGCGGTGTGCGTGATCGACGATCCCGGCCCGCTGGACATCGGCCTGCTGAAGCAGAAGGCCGGCACCTTCCACTGGGAGTTCATGTTCACCCGCTCCATGTTCGGCACGCCCGACATGGCCGCCCAGCATCGCCTGCTCACGGAAGTGGCCAGGATGGTGGACGAAGGCCTGCTGCGCACCACGCTCGGCACCCATGCCGGCGCCATCACGGCGGACAATCTGCGCAAGGCGCACGCCCTTGTGGAAAGCGGCGCCACCATCGGCAAGGTGGTTCTCGAAGGCTGGTGAGGGTTTTGGCGGCCGGGGACCGTCCGCGCGGCGGCACCCCGGCACCGGCATGGCGCCAGACGGCGGCTGCGGCACGCGGGGGGCTTGATGCGGGGCTGCTTGTTTGCTTCCATCAGGCCATGGGCACTGGACTCATAGAGATCCGACGCGCGAGGACGCAGGACGCCGCTGCGGTGGCCGAAGTGCACGATGCCGCTTGGCGCACCGCCTATCGCGGCCTCATACCCGGCCTTGAGCTGGAGCGCATGGTGGGCCGGCGCGGCCCGCTCTGGTGGGAACAGGCCATCCGGCGCGGCAGCCGCGTCTCCGTACTCATCGCGGGCGACGAGGTGGTGGGCTATGCCAATTATGGCGGCAACCGCGCCAAGACCCTGCCCTATGGCGGGGAGATCTACGAGATTTATCTCAAGCCCGTCTATCAGGGCCTCGGCTTCGGGCAGCGCCTGTTTTCCGCAGCCCGGAGGGACCTCTCCATCGCCCGGCTGACCGGTCTCGTGGTCTGGGCGCTCAAGGACAACGACACCGCCGTCGGCTTCTACGAGGCGCTGGGCGGGCAACGGGTCGCAGCCTCCACCGAACGGTTCGGGACAAAAACTCTGGACAAGATCGCCTTCGCTTGGCAGCGGTAACCCTGCTGCGTCGCAGCGACGCAATCCGAAGTTCAAGTGAGTGGCGACATGCGCATCGACGCGATCAAGATCGGCAAGAATCCTCCCCACGAAGTGAATGTGGTGATCGAGGTTCCGATCGGCGGAGAGCCGATCAAGTATGAACTCGACAAGGAGGCCGGCACCCTGTTCGTGGACCGCTTCCTCTATACCCCGATGCGCTATCCGGGGAATTACGGCTTCATCCCCCACACCCTGTCCGGCGACGGCGATCCCTGCGACGTGCTGATCGCCAACACCCGCCCGATCATTCCCGGCGCCGTCATCAGCGTGCGCCCGGTGGGCGTGCTGCTGATGGAGGACGAGGGCGGCGAGGACGAGAAGATCATCGCGGTGCCCGCCCCCAAGCTCACCAAGCGCTATGACCGCGTGCAGAGCTATTCCGACCTGCCGGAAATCTCGCTCCAGCAGATCGAGCACTTCTTCACGCACTACAAGGATCTGGAGCCCAACAAGTGGGTCAAGATCGTGCGCTGGGGCGATGCGGACGAAGCCCGCCGCCTGATCAACGAAGCCATCGAGCGCGCCAAGAAGGCCGGCTGATTGCAACCGGCGCCGCCGGGGCCTTCCCCCGGCGGCGCCTCTTCCGGCCTGTCCCGTCGGCGCGGGCATGCTACAAGGCGCGTCTGCGCCCCTTCGGCGACCCACGGCTCGCGACGAGATGATCCGCTTCCTGCTTCGTTTTCTCGGCTTCTGGCTCCTGGCGGGCGGCTTCGTCGCGCTCGTGGTGGACGGAACCCGCTCCATTGCCGCCTCCGAGCTTGTGGTCACCTCCGCCCGCGCCGGCTGGACCGCCATTTCCGCCGGCAGCTATGGCCAGATGGAAGCGCGCCTCTCCGCGCTCGCCCCGTGGCTGTGGGCGGACATCGTCTCGCCGCTGCTGGACTTTCCCCTGTTCGTTGTGGTCGCGGTTCTCGGTCTGCTGCTGATGGCGCTCGGCCGCACGCCGCGAAAGTCCCGCTACGCGGCGGACTGACTCGCAATCCGGACGCGCAGCGCCCATATTCCGGCGGAGCCCGTCGAGCCGGCTCGGGAGCCCTCTCCCGCAAGTGCTTCCCACACGATGACGGCGCAGGCGGCGGTCCCGGACCGGGCGCGGCGCGAGGAGTGCGAGGCCATGTTCTGGTTCAAGAAGACCCCGGAAATGCCCACGGCCGATACCGCCCTGAAGGGGCGTCCGCAGGCCATTCCCACGGCGCAGACCCATTTCGTCAACGGTGCCCCCCTGCAAGGCCCCTACCCCGCCGGCCTTGAGAGCGCGGTGTTCGCGCTCGGCTGCTTCTGGGGCGCGGAGCGCAAGTTCTGGACCGTGCCGGGGGTCAAGGTGACCGCGGTCGGCTATCTCGCCGGCTTCACCCCCAACCCCACCTATGAGGAAGTCTGCTCCGGACGCACCGGCCACACCGAGGGCGTGCTGGTGGTCTATGACCCCGCCAAGGTGAGCTTCGGCGACCTGCTGAAGGTGTTCTGGGAGAGCCACGACCCCACCCAGGGCATGCAGCAGGGCAATGACGTGGGCACGCAGTACCGTTCCGGCATCTATCTGTCCGACCCCGCCCGGCTGGAGCAGGCGCGTGCCTCGAAGGCGGCCTATGAGGCGGCCCTGAAGGCCCGTGGCTTCGGCGCCATCACCACCGAGATCGCTGACGGCGGCCCGTTCTATTTCGCCGAGGACTATCACCAGCAGTATCTCGCCAAGAATCCCGGCGGCTATTGCGGCCTCGGCGGCACCGGCGTCTCCTGCCCCGTGGGGGTGGCGGTCGCGGCGGCGGAATAGCCTGCCGCAAGGTCACAAAGCCCAGCATTGCCAACGGCGGGAGGCCATCTCCCGCCGATTTTACGCGGCCCGCCGGATGGCCGATTGATCCCGGCGCAAATCCGCCATATGCCGCCCTCACGCCCTCCACAGGGCTCCCGCATGAGGACCGCCATGGCCAGCGCCTACGTCATCACCGCCCCCGAAATCCCGACCCTTCCGGTCGAGGGCACGGACGCCCGCTTCCCCGTCCACCGCATCTATTGCGTCGGCCGCAACTTCGCGGACCACGCCATCGAGATGGGGCATGACCCGTCGCGCGAGCCGCCCTTCTTCTTCCAGAAGAACCCCGACAATCTGGTCCTCGCCAGCGGCGCGGGCGCGACCATTCCCTATCCGGCGCGCTCCAGCGACGTGCATTACGAGATCGAGATGGTGGTGGCGCTGAAGGCGGGTGGCGAGAACATCCCGCTCGATCAGGCGCTGGACTGCGTCTATGGCTACGGCGTCGGCATCGACCTGACCCGCCGCGACCTGCAGGGCGAGGCCAAGAAGCTCGGCCGGCCGTGGGAAGTGGGCAAGGCGTTCGAGCAGTCCGCCCCCGCCAGCGCGCTGGTCCCCGCCGAGACCATCGGCCACCCCGCGCAGGGCCGCGTGTGGCTCTCCGTGAACGGCGCTGTGAAGCAGGATGGCGACCTCAACCAGATGATCTGGAAGGTGCCGGAGATGATCTCCGAACTCTCCACCCTGTTCCGCCTCCAGCCCGGCGACCTGATTTTCGCCGGCACCCCGGCCGGCGTCGGCCCGCTCAAGAGCGGCGACGTTCTGGAAGGCGGCGTGGACGGCGTCGCGACCCTGAAGGTGACCATCGGCTGATCACCCCCCTGCGCCGGCCCGGCCGGCGCAGTTCCCCTTCCCGGGAAGGGGCATCGGCAGGCACCCGAACCGCTGTAAGGTTGGTGTCAGCCGCAAGCCTCACTCTCCTCTCAACGAAACGACGGGCCGCACGGCCCCAGAGAGAGGAAGAAGACGATGAACACCCGGATCGAACCCGCCGCCGACGCCATCGCCCTCGACGATGCCGCGCTGGAAACCGTCAATGCCGGTTTCGCCCAGTTCCTGGTCGGCACCATCATGAGCAACGTGTTCAGCGGAATCAGCGAAGGCTTCGGCGGCAGCAAGGTCGACGGAAAGCTCGGCTTCATCGTCAAGGGCGGCGCCGAAATCGCCCGGAAGCTGTCGTCCTGACCGGACGACAGAGCCGCGATGTTTCGGGCCGGGAGCGGGTCGGCCTGAATGCGCTCCTGCTCTCAGGCCGGCCAGGGCTATTCATCCCGGCCCGCCTTGAACACACCGCCCCGTCTGGCCTCAGTCCACATCCTCCACCTGCCCCGGTCCGCCGCCATAGGCGCGCTGGGCGAGGGCGGCTTCCATGAAGGGATCGAGGTCGCCGTCCAGCACCTCCTGCGGGGTGCCGGAGGTGACGCCGGTGCGCAGGTCCTTCACCAGCTGGTAGGGCTGGAGCACATAGGAGCGGATCTGGTGGCCCCAGCCGATGTCGGTGCGGGCGGCCTGCTCGGCAGCGGCCGCCTCTTCGCGCCGCTTCAGCTCGGCTTCATAGAGCTTCGCCCGCAGCATGTTCCACGCCGTGGCGCGGTTCTTGTGCTGGGAGCGGTCGCCCTGCGACACCACCGCGATGCCGGTGGGAATATGGGTCAGGCGAACCGCCGATTCGGTCTTGTTCACGTGCTGGCCGCCGGCGCCGCCCGAGCGCATGGTGTCCACCCGCACGTCGCTTTCGTTGATATCAACCACGATGCGGTCGTCGATCACCGGATAGACGTCCACGGAGGTGAACGAGGTCTGGCGGCGGGCATTGGAATCGAACGGCGAGATGCGCACGAGGCGGTGCACGCCGGCCTCGGTCTTCAGCCAGCCATAGGCATTGTGGCCCTTGACGATGATGGTGGCGGACTTCAGGCCCGCCTGCTCGCCGGCGGACTCGTCCACCAGTTCCACCTTGAAGCCGTGCCGCTCGCACCAGCGCCGATACATGCGCAGGAGCATTTCGGCCCAGTCCTGGCTGTCGGTGCCGCCGGCACCGGCATGGACTTCCAGATAGGTATCGTTGGAATCCGCTTCGCCGGAGAGCAGGGCGTCCAGCTCGCGCCGGGCCAGTTCCGCCTTCAGCGCGTCGAGCGCGGCGGCGGCCTCGGAGATGACGGCCTCGTCGCCTTCCATCTCGCCCAGCTCGATCAGCTCGATATTGTCGGCAAGATCCTGCGTCACCCGGTCGATGGCGCCGAGCGCCTCTTCCAGATTGGTCCGCTCCTGCATGATCTTCTGCGCCCGCTCCGGCTCGTTCCAGAGCGTCGGATCCTCGGCGATGGCGTTCAGCTCCGCGAGGCGACGGCGGGAGCGGTCCACATTGAGGTGCTGGCGCAGCAGATCGACGGACCCGTTGATCTCCTCGACCTTGGCGGCGAGTTCCGCGCGCATGAGAATTCCGTTGTTTGAAGAAAGGCCGCGGAAAATAGCCAGCATGTCCCCGGCTGTAAACACGCGGCTGGAGGGGAGAAGCGGACGGTCAGCAGACCGGCCGCAGATGGCGGAACATGGGCCCTGCGCGCGCGCCGCGCAATGTGGCCGTGGCGCCGGAGCGTGCCCGGCGCCGGCGTGTCAGTAGAGCCCGCCGGTTCCGCTGCGCACCGCCCGGTCTGCCTCGGGCGTCACGCCCATGGCAGCGTCGGACGAGCCGATGACGGAATAGCTGTCGGGCGGCGCGGTGCCGGGCTTGAAGGCTTCGAGAATGGCATTCTCGCCCGTGCCCGCGCGCAGGCCGCTCTTGGGATTGATGCGCACCAGCTTGATGCCCGGCGGCACGCGGAAGGGGATGGCCGGGCGATCCGCCAGCGCGGTCTTCATGAAGTCGCGCACGATGGGGGCGGAGAGCAGGCCGCCCGTGGAGCCCTTGCCCATGTTGCGCGGCTTGTCGAAGCCGAGATAGACGCCCACCACCATCTCCGGCGAGAAGCCGACGAACCAGGCGTCCTTCTCGTCATTGGTGGTGCCGGTCTTGCCGGCGATGGGCTTGCCCACTTCCTTCAGCGCCGTTCCGGTGCCGCGCTGGATCACGCCCTCCATCATCTCGGTGATCTGGTAGGAGGTCATGGGATCGAGCACCACGGGGCGGCGGTCGATGAGGGTCGGTTCCGGCTGGTTCTGCCAGTTCTTGGCATCGCAGCCGATGCACTCGCGCTCGTCGTGGCGGTAGATGGTGTGCCCGAAACGGTCCTGAATGCGGTCGATCAGGGACGGCGTCACCTTGCGCCCGCCATTGGCGATCATGGCATAGGCGCCGGCCATGCGCATGAGCGTGGTCTCGCCCGCACCCAGCGACATGGAAAGCACCGGGAGCATGTCGTCATAGATGCCGAAGCGCTTGGCATATTCCGAGACGATGGGCATGCCCACGTCCTGCGCGAGGCGCACCGTCATCACGTTTCGCGACTGTTCCAGGCCGAAGCGCAGGGTCTGCGGGCCGTAGAACTTCTTGGCATAGTTCTCCGGCGCCCAGACCGGCATGCCCGGTCCCTGGTTGATCTCGATGGGGGCGTCGAGGACGATGGTGGACGGGGTGTAGCCATTGTCCAGCGCCGCCGCATAGACGAACGGCTTGAACGAGGAGCCGGGCTGGCGCAGCGCCTGGGTGGCGCGGTTGAACTGGCTCTCGTCATAGGAGAAGCCGCCGGCAAGGGCCAGGACGCGCCCCGTGCGCGGCTCCATCACCACCAGCGCGCCTTCGATCTCGGGGATCTGGTGCAGGCGGTACTGGCCGTCCTTGTTGGCCATCGGCTCCACATAGATCACGTCGCCCGGCTTCAGCACCTGCGAGACCGAGGTGACCTGCCGTCCGGCATCCGGCCCGCGCGTCCAGCGCGCCCATTTCACGCCGTCGAGGGTGATGAGGCCGATGTCGCGGCTGGTGGAGACCACGCCGCCGCGCTCGCGGGCGGGCTGGAGGCCGATGCGCGCGGAATCCTTGTCGGAGGACAGCACCACCGCCAGCTTCCACGGAATGTCGCTGAAAGCGCGAATCTCGGAGAGCCGCGTGCCCCAGTCACCGCCCAGCTCGATGGTCTTGTAGGGACCGCGCCAGCCGCGCTGCTCGTCATAGCGCACGAGGCCGTCCATCAGCGTCTTGCGCGCCAGCACCTGGAGCTTGGGATTGAGCGCGGTGCGCACCGAGAGCCCGCCCTCATAGAGCTTGGTCTCGCCATAGCGGCTGAGGATGTCGCGGCGGACCTCCTCGGCATAATACTCCGCCGCGAAGATCTGCGCACCGGAGGGGCGCTGCGTCACGTCCAGCGGGGTGGCGCGGGCCTTCTGCGCTTCCTCGTTGGAGATGAAGCCGTTTTCCGCCATGCGGTCGATGACCCAGTTGCGGCGGTCCACCGCGCGCTCGCGGTCGCGGAACGGGTTGTAGGAGGACGGCGCCTTGGGCAAGGCGGCGAGATAGGCGACCTCGGGGATGGTCAGCTCTTCCACCGACTTGTCGTAATAGACCAGCGCGGCGGCGGCGATGCCGTAGGCGCCCATGCCGAGATAGATCTCGTTGAGATAGAGTTCGAGGATGCGGTCCTTGGAATAGGCGCGCTCGATGCGAAGCGCCAGAAGGGCTTCCTTCACCTTGCGGTCGATGGAGACCTCGTTGGTGAGCAGGAAGTTCTTCGCCACCTGCTGGGTGATGGTGGAGGCGCCCTGCGGCCGGCGGTTGGTGCCGTAATTCTGGAGATAGACCAGCGCGGCGCGGAAGATGCCGGACGGGTCGATGCCGCCATGCTCGTAGAAATTCTTGTCCTCGGCCGAGAGGAAGGCCTCGATCACCCGCTTCGGCACGTTCTCGATGGGAATGTAGAGGCGCCGCTGGCGCGCCCATTCGGCCACCAGAGATCCGTCGTCCGCATGGACGCGGGTCATCACCGGTGGCTCATAATTCTGCAACTGGGAATAGTCGGGCAGGTCCTGGGAGTATTTCCAGATGAAATAGGTCGCAGCGCCCGCCCCCACCAGGAGCACGATGGTGCCCAGCGCGAACAGGAAGCCGAAAAACCTCAACATCAGCCGCATAAGCCGGCTCCTCCCTCGCACCCCGCGTCCCGGCATGCCGCGACCGGGTCCGCCCCACAGCGCCGGCCATCATCCGCCGGAACCGGCGCATACATAACGCAAGAGCCGGCCAATCGTCCCGCTATGTTGGCGAAAAATGGCTGCTTCACGACCAAGCCGTGACGGCGGCATCACACTTGCCCGCGACGACCCCGGTCAGCGCGGCGCGGGACGCTCCGGAACCGAGCCCGTGATGCCGGCGGTGCGGGTGGCGAAGAAGTCGTCCACCGCCGCGCCAATGGCTACCGCCATCTTGTCCCGCCACACGTCGGAGGTCATCAGCTTCAGGTCCTCGCGGCTGGACATATAGCCCACCTCCACCAGCACGGAGGGCACGTCATGGGCGCGCAGCACGCGGAAACCGCCGGATTTCAGCGGCGACTTGTGCACCTTGCCCGCCGTCTTCATGGCGCCCACCAGCGTACGGGCGAACAAAGCGGAGAAGTTGCGGGTCTCGCGCTGGGCGAGATCGAACAGGATGCCGGCCACCTCGTCGCTTTCCTCGGAGAGATCGACGCCCGCGATCAGGTCGGCCTTGTTCTCCTTTTCCGCCAGCCGTGCCGCTTCCGCGTCGGAGGCGGTCTCCGCCAGCGTGTAGACGCTCGCCCCCCGCGCCTGCCCGTCATTGGCGGCGAGCGCATCCGCATGGATCGACATGAACAGCGCGGCCCGCTGGGTGCGGGCAAGGCGCACCCGCTCGCCCAGCGGCACGAACACGTCGGTGGAGCGGGTCAGCACCACCCGATAGCGCCCGGTGGCCTCCAGCCGGTCGCGCAGCGCCAGCGCCACGTCGAGCACGATGTTCTTCTCGGAATAGGCGCTGGCACCGGTGGTGCCCGAATCGATGCCGCCATGGCCGGGGTCCAGCACCACCACCGGACGCGGGTCGCCGTCGCCGGGCGGCGCGGCGGCAGGGGTGGGAGCCCCGCGGGCCTCCGCCGCCGGGCGGCGCGGCGGCAGGGGTGGGAGCCCCGCGGGCCTCCGCCGCCGTGGCGACGCTGGCGGCAAAGCTTGCCGCATCGGTGCGCACCAGATCGAGAACGAGGCGCGCCGGCTGGCCGTCCACGGCCTCCAGCACGAACGCCTTTTCAAGCGCGACCGGCTCGGCCAGATCCAGCACCATGCGCGCCTTGCCGGGAGCGAACACGCCGTAGCGGAAGGCGGAGACGAGGCCGCGACGGCCCTGCGTCGCGTCCTGCGGGAGTGTGAACACCACGTCCGGCAGGTCGAGGATGACGCGATAGGGATTGGCGAGGGTGAAGGCGCGGAACGCCACCGGGCCGGAGAGATCCACGATCAGCCGGGTGCGCTGCGCATCGCCCGCCAGCCGGGCATCGAGCGCCCGCACCATGGCGTGCGGCGCGGCGGGCGGCGTGCCCGGTGCACCGAGATGCGCCGTCTGGTTCTGCGGCGTCTCCGCTGCCTGCTGCGCCGCCGCCGGCCAGATGGCGACCGTAACGAGGAGGCACAGGGCTGCGGCCAGCAGCGACAAGGGGAAGGTAGGGATGCGGGACATGCGGGCGGCTGCCCCGAAGCCGGGCGCGGCGCGACGCGCGCGACAGAACGCCGCGCTTATGGACTGGCGAGAACCGGACCCATCGGCACCGGCTCGAACACGGCGTGCCGCCATCGGCCCCCGTCCTCCCGAACCCTGTTCCGCGTCGCTTTCCCTGTGAAGCGAGATGTACCGGATAGGGCGGTTCCCGTTAACCGGAGGTTCACGGCGCGCGCCCGTTCCTGATCGTTCGTGTCCCGCGGGCCACAGGGCCGGGACAGAATGTTGCCGGCGAAACAGGCATGAACCTTGCCAAAGCAGGAGGCGGGCGTCTAAGAAAGACATGCATACGGTTCGCGTTCCGGAATGGCTGTTCGGCCCCCCGGCTTCGTGGCCTCCCGATGCCGCCTCCGGCGGCCATTCGTCTCCGCAGATGGCACATTCCGATGAGCCCACGCGGCGAGCGCAGCGCCATCGGCGCGATGAGGAAGCCACGGTGCGCCGATTGACCGAACTGACGATCCGATGGGGGATCGAGCCGCCGTATGTCGGGCTGGTCGCTTCCGTCCGGTCCAAAGTTCGCTGAGGGACAAGTAGCCGAAGGCATGGACGTTCTCATGCACGACAGGCGCGCACAGCGTGCCACCACGTGCCCCGGCGCCGCGGGCGCCGAGACGTCGCCTACGCGTCTGCGTCCTCCAACACCCTGCTCCTTCAATTTCAGGCGTATCGCCAGCCAGCGCCTTTTGTCGCGCCGGCTGACGCGGGGCTTTGCGCCCGGCGCCGTCCAGAGAGAATTCCATGGCAAACAAGATGCTTATCGATGCCACCCACCCGGAGGAGACCCGGGTGGTGGTTGTGCGCGGCAGCCGCGTCGAAGAGTTTGACTACGAGGCCGCTTCCCGCAAGCAGCTTCGGGGCAACATCTATCTGGCCAAGGTGACGCGCGTGGAGCCCTCGCTCCAGGCGGCGTTCGTGGAATATGGCGGCAACCGCCACGGCTTCCTCGCCTTCAGCGAGATCCATCCCGACTATTACCAGATCCCCGTCGCCGACCGCCTCGCCTTGCTTGAGGAAGAGGAGCGCGCTGCCCGCCAGGCGGACGAGGAGGACGAGCGTCGCGAGCGCCGCCGCTCCCGCCCGCGCCGCGCCCGGCGTGACGAGGCCGTCTCCGGACAGGCCGAGGACGACGAGGACGGCGAAAGCGGCGGCAACGTCGAGGAAGTCGATGCCGACGACAGCATCGAGACCATCGAGGATGGCCAGATTTCCGGCGGCGACGACGAGGACGACGATCACGACGCCCCCGCCCGCGAAACGCACGCCCGCTCGTCGCACGGCGACGAGGACGATGCGCCCCATATTGCCGAAGAAATGTTCGGCGCCGCTTCTGCGGATGTGACGGCCGACGCCCTGCCCGCCCCCCAGCAGCAGGCGGACACGCACGAGGCGGAAGTCGCCGCCGAGGCGCCCGAAGGCGAGACCGACCCCGCGCCCCAGCTTGTCGAGGCCGCGCAGGACGATCAGGGCCAGGACGATCAGGGCCAGGACGATCAGGGCCAGGACGATCGGCACGATCACAGCCAGCACGATCACGGCCACAGCCACGATCATCACGACCACGACGCTCACGACCATCACGGCAGCGCCGGGGATGAGGACGAGGACGGCGCGGACGAGCACCACGAGGAAGAAGTCGTCGAGCAGCTTGGCTCCACCGACGCCCTTGAGGAACTGCCGGCCCGCACCTCCCATCGCCGCGCCCGCAGCTACAAGATCCAGGAAGTGATCCGCCGCCGGCAGGTCATGCTGGTGCAGGTGGTCAAGGAAGAGCGCGGCAACAAGGGCGCGGCCCTCACCACCTACCTCTCCCTCGCCGGCCGCTATTCGGTTCTGATGCCCAACACCGCGCGCGGCGGTGGCATCTCCCGCAAGATCACCAATGCGGTGGACCGCAAGCGCCTGAAGGAAGTGGTGCAGGATCTGGAAGTGCCGGAGGGGATGGGCATCATCCTGCGCACCGCCGGCGCCAACCGCACCAAGGTCGAGATCAAGCGCGACTTCGAATATCTGCTGCGCCTGTGGGAGACGGTGCGCGAGCTGACGCTCGGCTCGGCCGCTCCGAGCCTCGTCTATGAAGAAGGCTCGCTCATCAAGCGCGCCATCCGCGACCTGTTCAACAAGGACATCGACGACATCCACGTGGCCGGAGAGGAAGGCTTCAAGGAAGCGCGTGACTTCATGCGCATGCTGATGCCGAGCCACGTCAAGAACGTCATCCCCTATCGCGAGACCCAGCCCATCTTCGCGAAATACGGCGTGGAGCAGCAGCTCGATGCCATGTTCTCGCCGGTGGTGCAGCTCAAGAGCGGCGGCTACATCGTCATCAACCCGACCGAGGCGCTGGTCTCCATCGACGTGAATTCCGGCCGCGCCACGCGCGAGCATCACATCGAGGACACCGCGCTCAAGACGAACGTGGAAGCCGCCGAGGAAATCGCCCGGCAGCTTCGCCTGCGCGATCTCGCGGGCCTGATCGTCATCGACTTCATCGACATGGAGGAGAACCGGAACAACCGGGCGGTCGAACGCAAGCTCAAGGATTGCCTGAAGAACGACCGGGCGCGCATCCAGGTCGGCCGGATCTCCCATTTCGGCCTCATGGAAATGTCGCGCCAGCGCATCCGCACCGGCGTTCTGGAAAGCTCCATCGAAGTGTGCCCCACCTGCGGCGGCACCGGGCATGTGCGCTCGGCCTCCTCGGTGGCGCTGCAGTTGCTGCGCGCGCTGGAAGAGCAGCTGGTGCGGGCCGCGACCCACAATCTGGTCGGCCGCACCCGCAGCGAAGTGGCGCTCTATGTTCTGAATCACAAGCGCGCCCACCTGCGTGAGCTGGAAGAGCGCTTCTCCGTCACCCTCGTGATCGTCGCCGACGACCGCGTCACCGGCCACCAGCCCTTCATCATAGAGAAGGGCGAGCCCGCCATGCCCGCACCCGCCGCGCCCCGTCCGGGCCGGGTGGTGCAGCCCGATTCGATCCTCCCCGAGGAGGAATACGAGGAGGAGGACGAGGACGGCGCCGAGGAGACCCCCGCCGAGGCGGAGAGCGAGGACGGCGAGGAGCGCACCGAACGCACCGAGGATGGCAACGGCCGGCGCAAGCGCCGTCGTCGCCGCCGTCGTGGCGGAGAGCGTGAGGGCGGCGAGCGCGACGGCGCCGAGGGCGAAGGCCGCGAGGCCCGTCCCGAGGCCGAGGGCGCCGAAGGCGATGACGACACCGCCACCGACGAGGCCGAAGGCGAAGCCGAGGACGGCGACGAGGACGAGCGTGGCGATGGCAAGGCGGGCGACGACCGCCGCCGCCGCCGTCGCGGACGTCGCGGTGGCCGCCGCAATCGCCGGGACGAGGATGAAGGCGCGCCGCGCGCCGAGGGCGAGGGTTCCGAAGGGGACGACGCCCGCGCGGACAGCGCCGAGGGTGGTGACGCCCGGAATGGTGACGCCGAGGCGCCGGAAACCGGCGTGCAGGCCCCCGTCCTGAGCGCCGACACAGCGGGCGAGACCGCGCCGGAGGCCGAGGCCCCCGCCGTCGAATCGCCGGTTGCCTCCGAACCCCGCACCGTCGAGGCCCGCACCGTCGAGGCTCCCGAGGCGCCCGTGAGCGAGAAGAAGGTGGCCGTGGCCAAGGCGGCGGAAGCGCCTGTCGAGGCTCCCGCTGCCGAGCCGGCCCCGGCCAAGCCCTCCCGCCGCCGCTCCACGGTGCGCGAGAAGGCCCCCGGCGCCGCCGCACCCGCCGCACCCGTGGTGACGGATGCGCCGGCTGTGGAAGCCCCCATCGCCCCCGAAGCGCCGGTGGCCGTGACGGAAGCCCCTGTCGAGACCGCCGGGGCCAATGCCGCCTCCCCGGCCTCCGCCAGCGGCGAGGAGACCGCCTCCGTGCCGGTGTCCGACGCCGACATGCCGCTCGTGACCGACGCCGCACCCGCCGAGGCGGAACCGGCAGCGGACGCGGCGCCCGCACCTGTGGCACCTGCCGAAGCTGCGCCTGCCGAACCCGCGCCCGCCGCACCGGCAGCGCCGCCGGCCAAGGCGCGCACCGGCTGGTGGCAGCGCAAGCTGTTCGGCGAGTGACCCGGATGCCCGGTGAGCCCGCCTCACCGGGGAAGGGTCAGGCCTGAGGCAAACCAATTGCACCAACGCCCCCGCCCGCGCGGGGGCGTTTTGCGTCTGGGGGGATCTTTCGCAGTGCGAAAGATCTTTGCGTCGGGACGCCCTGCCGCCGTTCGCCGCGATTGACTTCACCGCCCCGCCCCCCTTTAGTGGCCGGGACGAAGGTGTTTCCCCGCCGATGCGGGGACTGAAAAGGGAATGCGGTGAGGCACCGTTGAACGTGCCAATGCCGCGGCTGCCCCCGCAACTGTAAGCGGAGAGTCTCGACCAACGGCCACTGGCGGCCGCCCTGCGGCGGCACCGGGAAGGCGGATCGAGGCGGTGACCCGCGAGCCAGGAGACCTGCCATCGTCGCAACCGCGCGCCGGGCGGGGTGCCCTGGCAAGGCGGTCGTGCGTCGATCCGGCGCGACGGCACCCCCTGGACCTTGCCCCTTGGGATTTTCCGTGGAGCTTCCCGCCCCGGTCGGCACCGACGCACCCGATGCGTCCGGCGCCGTCACGCTGTTCGTCTGCACCACCTGCCGCATGCCGGGCGTGCCCGATGGCCCGCCTGCCGGCGAGGCGCTGGCGCAGGCCGCCCGCGCTGCGACCGGCGCGGCGGGCGTACAGGTGAAGCCGGTGCGGTGCCTTGCCAATTGCAAGCGCGGCCTCACCGCCGCCATCGTCCGCGACGGCGGCTGGACCTATGTGTTCGGCGACCTCGCCCCGGACTCCGCCCCCGACCTTCTTGCCGGCGCCGCCCTGTTCGCCGGCTCATCCGACGGCCTGATGCCCTGGCGCTGCCGGCCCGACAGCCTCAAGCGCGGCATGATCGCCCGCGTGCCTCCCCTTTCCTTCTGCGAGGATCAGAAATGACCAGCGTTTCCCGCGTGCCCTGTACCATCGTCACCGGCTTCCTCGGGGCGGGGAAGACCACGCTGATCCGCCACCTGCTGGAAAATGCCGGCGGCCGGAAGCTGGCCGTCATCGTCAACGAGTTCGGCGACGTGGGCATCGATGGCGAAATCCTGAAGGGCTGCGGCATCGAAAGCTGCCCGGAGGAGAACATCGTCGAACTCTCCAACGGCTGCCTGTGCTGCACGGTGGCTGACGATTTCGTGCCGGCGCTGGACCAGATCCTCGCCCGTCCCGGCATCGACCATATCCTGATCGAGACGTCGGGCCTCGCCCTGCCCAAGCCGCTGGTGCAGGCGTTCCACTGGCCCGCCATCCGCAGCCGGGTGACGGTGGACGGCGTGGTAGCGGTGGTGGACGGCCCTGCGCTCGCCGCCGGACGGGTGGCGGACGATCTGGAGGCGCTCGCCGCCCAGCGCGCGGCCGACGACACGCTGGACCATGACGACCCGGTGGAAGAGGTGTTCGAGGACCAGATCGCCTGCGCCGATCTCGTCATCATCGCCAAGTCCGACCTGATGGACGCCGCCGCCACCGAGCTGGCACAGGCGCGCATCGCGCAGGCGCTGCCCCGCGCCGTCTCCGTGGTGCGGGCATCGGGCGGCAAGGTGGACCCGGC
>NCCY01000138.1 GCA_002279855.1 Rhizobiales bacterium 12-68-15 | reverse complement strand
TATCAGGCAGAGACCCGCACGGCGCTGCGTGTGGTGGAGTTCGAGGACGGACGCACCAAGTTCAACCCGCTGGCCGCACTCGGCCCGGCCGAGATTGAAGGCTGGATGCGGGCGCACGCCTTGCCGGAGCATCCTCTGAAAAAGTTCGGCTTCCTGTCTGTGGGATGCATGCCGTGCACCAGCCGTGTTGCGCCGGGAGAAGACTCGCGCTCCGGCCGCTGGCGCGGGCAGGCCAAGACGGAATGCGGGATTCATGTGAGCAGAACGGACGCAAAATAAAACCGGATGTCTTAACCCGCCATCCGTTCCGCCATGCACACAACCGCCATTTCAATCGCATTGGGCTTAGCGCTCGCCGATACCGGACATTCTCGACAGCGTGACGCAGCGCATCACCCGCCCCCGGCCACGGACCCGGCGAGCTCGAGTTCCTTGATGCGCGCCTTCAGGTCGCGGGACAGACGCCGCGCATCGTCTGGCGGCACGAAGGCCGATGCGGGATGAGGCGTAATGCCGGTCTTGGACTGGAAGACGCGCGGACCATCCTTGGTCATCACGATGTCGCCGTTGCGCAGGGTGTCGTCATATTCAAGCGCGGGGGAGACCACACCGAGCGGACCCTTGCCCGTGCAGCTGCACGTATCCTGCAGTTTCGTACGGTAGAGATAGGCGTTGGGAATGGCGCTGTAGCTGCGCCCGTCCGCGCTTGCCGCATCATCGATCACGCCCCCGCCGCGAAACACCCGCGAAACACCCGCGCCTCGGCATTCGGGCAGAAGGCGGCGCATTTGGCGTCGGCGTCCTCAGTGGTGGACATGGGAAAATAATGGCCGTCGCACATGCGAACACAGTAGGCGACAGTCCGGGTCGGCCGTTCGGCTTCCATTGGCGGCAGGACATCCATCGGCCGCGCCGCCTGTGGCTGCGGGCGCACGAGGCCCCCGAACAGCGCGGCGAAGAAATCCGCCGGGCTCTGGGCCTGCGCCGGCGCCATCATTCCCCCAAGAGCCGCGACGACCGCCACCATGCGCAGAGCCAAGTGAACCATAATGCCCTCCCGAAACATGAGACGCTTCAGGCGAACTGGCTCGGGCCGTAATAAGGCTGGTGCTGCGGCTGCTCGGGCGCCGTGCCGGCGGCCGGGGCCGGCGTGATCAGGGAAGCGGAAGCCGAAGAGATCACCGCGAGCACGGAGATCACAAAAAAGCCGCGTGCAAGCAACATGGCACCCTCCTGTGAAGCGAAGCCGTCCTGCGGACCCTCTTGAGGGTCGCCGCCTGTAAGGCGTGGTAACGAATCGCTAACTCTGCTTGTGGCCGGTAAGTTCCGTCCGCAGCATCGTTCACACGCGGCTGTGTCCCCGCTTGTGCGGCGGGGTCTGGAGGGCGGCTTGAAACCGAAGCGGAAAACGGCAAGGTGACGCATCGGGAAGGTTCGCTGCCGGCGCGTCTTTCCGGCGCGATTTTGTCCGGTCCGGGGGACGATGGTTCCGGATCAGGGTTTTCAACACACGACAGAGAACGCGTCGGCGCGTGCTCTAGCCTCAGGCGGATCGACGGCGCGGAATGATCGACAAGCTGGAATATCTCATCGCCCTCGCCCGCGAGCGCCATTTCGGCCGGGCCGGCGAAGCCTGCGGCGTGACGCAGCCGACCCTGTCTGCCGGCATCAAGCAGCTTGAGGATACGCTCGGCGTGCTGCTGGTGCAGCGCGGCTCGCGCTTTCTCGGCTTCACGCCGGAGGGCGAGCGCACGCTGGAATGGGCGCGGCGCATCGTGGCCGATTCCCGCGCCATGCGGCAGGACATCGATGCCCTGAAGCGCGGCCTGTCCGGCCCCCTGCGGATCGCCGCCATTCCCACCGCCTTGCCCATGGTCGCGGCGCTGACCACCCCGTTCCGCGCCCGCCATCCGGACGTGCGCTTCACGGTCATCTCCCGCACCTCCATCGAGATCCTGAATCATCTGGAGAATCTGGAGATCGATGCGGGCCTGACCTATCTCGACAACGAGCCGCTGGGCCGAGTGAACACGGTGCCGCTCTATCGCGAGCAATACCGCCTGGTGACGTCACCCACCGCGAAATATGGCGACCGGGAAACCGTCACCTGGGCGGAAGTGGCCGAACTGCCGCTCTGCCTGCTGACCCCCGACATGCAGAACCGCCGCATCGTCGACGGGCTTCTGTCCTCCGCCGGAGGGCCACCGAAGCCTACGCTCGAATCAAATTCCATGATCGTGCTGTTCACCCATGTGCGCACAGGCCTGTGGGCGAGCGTGATGCCGGCGATGCTGGCGGATTCGCTGGGGCTGACCTCGATCGTCCGGTCCATTCCCATCGTGGAGCCGGAAATCACCCATCTGATCGGCCTCGTCGTGCCGCATCGCGAGCCCACCACCCCCATCACAGCCGCTCTGGTGTCGGAGGCGCGACGCATCGCGCCCCGACTTGAGGGCGTGACCGGGAAGGACCCCGCCTTGGCTGTTCTCCAGCCCTGAGCCTGATCACGACCCCGTGCGGCTGCCATCATCATGCTGCACCGCACAAAATCCAGGTCTGTTCCGTGCGCCCGGCGGGAGGCTCGACGCATAGAGATTTCCGATGGATATCGACCTCAAACGGCATCCAGACACCGCCAGATCAGGTCAAAAGCGCGGCAAAACCAGTTGCCAGGCCCGAACGCGGCGCACGTCAACGATAGAGATGTTCTATCGCAACATCCCACAGCTCGCTTGATTGACGCATCTGGTATGCCACACTCCTTGTAACGATCACAAAAAGCGGGCCTGAGGCTCGCCAGGGACGTGCAAGGGAAATCAACGCATGCATGCGTCAGGCTATGAACCGTGGAGCGCGGAACGCGCGGCCCAGATCATCGCGGACCACCAGCACATGGCGGGCGCGGCCATGCCGATCCTGCACGCCATCCAGGAAGCCTTTGGCTTTGTGCCGGACACCGTGGTGCCGATGATCGCGGAGACGCTGAACCTGTCCCGCGCGGAAGTACATGGCGTCGTCACTTTCTATCATGACTTCCGCCGCGAGCCGCCGGGCCGTCATGTGATCAAGCTGTGCGCGGCGGAAGCCTGCCAGTCGGTCGGGGCCCGCGCGCTCACCGCCTATGCGGAGGACAAGCTCGGCCTTGAGATGGGCGAGACCTCCCCCGACGGCCGCGTGACGCTGGAGCCCATCTACTGCCTTGGCCTGTGCGCCTGCGCCCCGGCCGGAATGGTGAATGGCCGCCTGGTCGGCCGCCTCGACACCGACGCCATCGACGAGATCGCCGCGGAGGCCAGCCGATGAACTCGATCCGCATCTACGTCCCCAACGACGCCACCGCCATTGCCTGCGGCGCCGACCGGGTGGCCCGCGCGCTGTCCGAGGCGCTCGCGGCCCGCGGCATCGCGGCCGACATCGTCCGCAACGGCTCGCGCGGCCTGTTCTGGCTGGAGCCTCTGGTGGAGGTGGAGACCCCCGCCGGCCGCGTCGGCTACGGCCCGGTCAAAGCCTCCGACGTGCCCTCGCTGCTGGAGTCCGGCCTTCTGGAAGGTCAGCCCCACGCCCTGTGCGTCGGGCTTGTGGAAGAGATCCCCTATCTCAAGAAGCAGACCCGCCTCACTTTCGCTCGCTGCGGCATCATCGATCCGCTCTCGCTCGACGACTACAAGGCCCATGGCGGCTACCGGGGCCTCGCCAAGGCGGCGGAGATCGGCCCGGCAGCGACCGTGGAAGAGGTGTTCCAGAGCGGCCTGCGCGGACGCGGCGGCGCCGGCTTCCCCACCGGCATCAAGTGGCGCACGGTCGCGGCCACCCCTGCGGACCAGAAATACATCGTCTGCAATGCGGACGAGGGCGACAGCGGCACCTTCGCCGACCGCCTCATCATGGAGGCGGACCCCTTCTGCCTCATCGAGGGCATGACCATTGCCGGCCTCGCGGTGGGGGCCACCAAGGGCTACGTCTATTGCCGCTCGGAATATCCGCTCTCGCTGGACGTCATGAACAAGGCGATCGAGATCGCCCGTCGCGCCGGCCTGCTCGGCGACAATGTGATGGGCTCGGGCTACGCCTTCGACATGGAAATGCGCATGGGCGCAGGCGCCTATGTGTGCGGCGAGGAAACAGCGCTGCTGGAGAGCCTGGAAGGCAAGCGCGGTGTGGTGCGCGCCAAGCCGCCGCTGCCCGCCATCAAGGGCCTGTTCCAGCGCCCCACCGTCATCAACAACCTGATCTCGCTCGCCACCGTGCCGGTCATTCTCGACAAGGGCGGCGCCTTCTATCGTGACTTCGGCATGGGGCGCTCGCGCGGCACCATGCCCATCCAGCTTGCCGGCAACATCCGGTTCGGCGGCCTGTTCGAGACCGCCTTCGGCATTTCACTGGGCGAACTCGTCAACGAGATCGGCGGGGGCACCGCCTCCGGCCGGCCGGTCAAGGCGGTGCAGGCGGGCGGCCCGCTCGGCGCCTACATGCCGGTCTCCCAGTTCGACACGCCGTTCGACTATGAGGCGTTCGCAGCCAAGGATGCGCTCATCGGCCATGGCGGCATCGTGGTGTTCGACGACACCGTCGACATGGCCCACATGGCGCGCTTCGCCATGGAATTCTGCGCCCATGAGAGCTGCGGCAAGTGCACGCCCTGCCGCATCGGCTCGACGCGCGGCAAGGAAACCCTGGACAAGATCATGGCCGGGGAGCGGCGCGAGGCGAACCTCGCCATCCTCACCGACCTTTGCCAGACCATGAAGCTCGGCTCGCTCTGCGCCCTGGGCGGTTTCACGCCCTACCCGGTCATGAGCGCCCTCACCCATTTCCCGGAAGACTTCGGCGCCGCGCCGAAGCTGCCGATGGCCGCAGAATAGGAGGAACGCCATGTCCCTCGTTCACGAAATCGACTACGGCACCCCCGTTTCCAAGAGCGAAAAGCTCGTCTCCCTCGTCATCGACGGCATGAAAGTGGAGGTGCCGGAAGGCACGTCCATCATGCGCGCCGCCATGGAGGTCGGGAACCAGATTCCCAAGCTCTGCGCCACCGACATGCTGGAGGCGTTCGGCTCCTGCCGCCTGTGCCTCGTCGAGATCGAGGGCCGCGCGGGCACCCCTGCCTCCTGCACCACGCCGGTCATGGCCGGCATGGTGGTGAAGACCCAGACCGAGCGGCTCAAGCAGATCCGCAAGGGCGTGATGGAGCTCTATATCTCCGACCACCCGCTGGACTGCCTGACCTGCTCCGCCAATGGCGATTGCGAGCTTCAGGACATGGCCGGCGTCGTCGGCCTGCGCGAAGTGCGCTACGGCTATGAGGGCGAGAACCACATCAAGATGGGGAAGGACGAGTCCAACCCCTATTTCACCTATGAAAAGTCGAAGTGCATCGTCTGCAACCGCTGCGTCCGCGCCTGCGAGGAAGTTCAGGGCACCTTCGCCCTGACCATTTCCGGCCGTGGCTTCGGATCGCGCGTGTCGCCGGGCATGGATGAGAGCTTCCTGTCGTCTGAGTGCGTGTCCTGCGGCGCCTGCGTGCAGGCCTGCCCCACCGCGACGCTGAACGAAAAGGCGATGTTCGACATCGGCACGCCCGAGCACTCGCTGGTGACCACCTGCGCCTATTGCGGCGTCGGCTGCACCTTCAAGGCCGAGATGCGCGGCGACGAGCTGGTGCGTATGGTCCCCTACAAGGACGGCAAGGCGAACCGCGGCCATTCCTGCGTGAAGGGCCGCTTTGCCTACGGCTATGCCACCCACAAGGACCGCATCCTGAAGCCCATGATCCGCTCTTCCATCCACGAGCCGTGGAAGGAAGTGAGCTATGAGGAGGCGATCAATTACGCCGCCTCCGAGTTCAAGCGCATCCAGGAGAAGTACGGCCGGCGCTCGGTCGGCGGCATCACCTCCTCGCGCTGCACCAACGAGGAGACCTACCTCGTCCAGAAGCTGATCCGCGGCGCCTTCGGCAACAACAACGTGGACACCTGCGCCCGCGTCTGCCACTCGCCCACCGGCTACGGCCTGTCCCAGACCTACGGCACCTCGGCGGGCACGCAGGACTTCGATTCGGTCGAGGACAGCGATGTCATCCTCGTCATCGGCGCCAACCCGACCGACGGGCACCCGGTGTTCGGCTCGCGCATGAAGAAGCGGCTGCGCCAGGGCGCGAAGCTCATCGTGGTGGACCCGCGCCAGATCGACCTCGTGCGCACGCCCCATGTGCAGGCGGACTATCACCTGCCCCTGCGGCCCGGCACCAACGTCGCCATCGTGACGGCGCTCGCCCACGTCATCGTCTCCGAAGGCCTCGTGAACGAACAGTTCGTGCGCGAGCGGTGCGACTGGGCCGAATTCCAGGACTGGGCCGCTTTCGTCTCCGACGAGCGCCACAGCCCGGAAGCGGTGGAGAAATATACCGGCGTGAGGCCCGAGCTGGTGCGCGGCGCCGCCCGGCTTTATGCGAAGGGCGGCAACGGGGCCATCTATTATGGCCTCGGCGTCACCGAGCATTCGCAGGGCTCCACCACGGTCATGGCCATCGCCAACCTTGCCATGGCGACCGGCAATATCGGCCGCAAGGGCGTGGGCGTGAACCCGCTGCGCGGACAGAACAACGTGCAGGGTTCGTGCGACATGGGCTCGTTCCCGCACGAACTGCCCGGCTACCGGCACATCTCCGACGACGCCACCCGCGCCTCCTTCGAGGCCCTGTGGGGCGTGACGCTGGACGACGAGCCGGGCCTGCGCATCCCCAACATGTTCGATGCGGCCGTCGATGGCACGTTCAAGGGCATGTATGTGCAGGGCGAGGACATTCTCCAGTCCGACCCCGACACCAAGCATGTCTCGGCCGGCCTCGGCGCGCTGGAATGCCTCGTGGTGCAGGACCTGTTCCTGAACGAGACCGCCAACTACGCCCATGTCTTCCTGCCGGGCTGCTCCTTCCTGGAGAAGGACGGCACCTTCACCAATGCGGAACGCCGCATCCAGCGCGTGCGCAAGGTGATGGCGCCCAAGAACGGCTATGCGGACTGGGAAGTCACCCTGATGCTCGCCAAGGCGCTGGGCTATGAGATGGACTATGCCCATCCCGGCGAGATCATGGACGAGATCGCCCGCCTCACCCCGTCCTTCTCTGGCGTCTCCTACAAGAAGCTGGAAGAGATCGGCTCGGTGCAGTGGCCCTGCAACGAGAAGGCGCCGGAAGGCACCCCCGTCATGCATATCGGCGGCTTCGTGCGCGGCAAGGGCAAGTTTGTCCTGACCGAATACGTGCCCACCGACGAGCGGACCGGCCCGCGCTTCCCGCTGCTGCTCACCACCGGCCGCATCCTCTCCCACTACAATGTGGGCGCCCAGACCCGGCGCACGGAGAATGTGGCCTGGCATCCGGAAGACGTTCTGGAAATCCATCCGCACGATGCGGAGAACCGGGGCATCCGCGACGGCGACTTCGTGCGCCTGGACAGCCGCGCCGGCTCCACCTCGCTGAAGGCGGTCATCAGCGAGCGCGTGCAGCCGGGCGTGGTCTACACCACCTTCCACCATCCGGTGACGCAGGCGAACGTCGTGACCACCGACTATTCGGACTGGGCGACCAATTGCCCCGAATACAAGGTCACGGCGGTTCAGGTCTCGCCCTCCAACGGTCCGACCGACTGGCAGGAAGAGTATGAGCGCCTGTCCCGCGAGAGCCGCCGCATCGCGGCGGAGTGAGGGATTGGTGAACAGCGCGCGCCCTCTCTCGCCGTGCGGCATCTCCCCCTCTCCCCCTTGCGGGCGAGGGGTGGGGCGTGCGCGGCGCGGGAAGAGCGGACCCGATAGGGCGCAGCCCTATCACCTCCCCCTTCCGCGCAGGCGGGAGAGGGTGAAAACGGCACTGGCGCGCTTGAACTCTCCCGCCATCCGCACGACGTTTGAAGGCGAACCTTCACGGTGTGCGCCATGACCGACGACGCGATCTTCGACGATGCCATCCCCGACTTTCCGCCCCCGGTGCGCCGCATTGCCCGGGCGGCCTGGAAGGACGGCGTGGCGAGCGATGGCGAGCGCGCGGTGCCCGAGGAGACCCCCGTGGCCCTCACCTATAACGGCACCACGCAGGCGGTGATGATGGCGACGCCGTCCGACATCGCGGCGTTCGCGCTCGGCTTTTCGCTGACCGAGGGCATCATTTCCGCCCCCTCCGACATCCTCTCCCTCGAGGTGATCGCGGTGGAAGACGGCATCGAGGCGCGGATGTGGATCGCGGAGGAGAAGATGGCCTATCTCTCCGCCCGCCGCCGCCATCTTGCAGGGCCCACGGGCTGCGGCCTGTGCGGGGTGGAGAGCCTCTCCGAAGCCATCAAGCCCGCCGCGCAGGTGACCTCGCAGGCCCGCTTCACCCCGGCCGAACTGCTCGCCGCCATGGCGCTGCTCGGCCCGGCGCAGGCGCTCAATCACGAAACCCGCGCGGTTCATGCCGCCGGCTATTTCGAGCCGGAACGCGGGCTCATGGCGGTGTGCGAGGATGTGGGCCGGCACAATGCGCTCGACAAGCTGGTGGGCACCGTCCTGTCCCGCGATGCGACGCCTGCAAAGGGGCTTCTGCTGCTGACCAGCCGCGTCTCCATTGAGATGGTGCAGAAGGCGGCCGTGCTGGGCGTCGGCGTCATCGCCGCTGTTTCGGCTCCAACCTCGCTCGCCATCCGTACCGCCGAGGCGGCAGGCATCACGCTGGCCGCCATCGTGCGCGCGGACGGCTTTGAACTCTTCACCCATCCCGGCCGCATTGTGGCGCCGGACGAACCCTCACGGCAGAGCCATGTCGCATAAGACCACCATCGACCGCCTCGTCTATATGGCGAACCAGATCGCCACCTTCTTTTCGAGCCAGCCGCACGGCGCCGCCGTGGCCGGCACGCGGGATCACATCCAGAAGTTCTGGGACCCGCGCATGCGCTCCGGCATTGCCGACCACATTGCGAAGGGCGGCGCCGGCCTCTCTCCCATCGCGAAGGAAGCGCTGGAAGGCCTGAGCCCCGTCAAGGCCGCCTGAGGCCGCCCCTACACCACATGGGCAGGCGCGAGGGCACAGGGCAGGTCCCCTGTCTCCACCTGCAGCGGAGAGCGCCCAGATGTGGAGGTCATGCACCTCGCTGACGCCGGGCCGCGCGGCGAGATAGGCCTTCACCCCCGCCGCATCGACGCCTGCCGGCACCGCATCCATGGCCATGTCCACGCTGTCGCGGAACAGGCCCCAGGTGCCGAGGATGATGGCAGCCGCAATGGCAAGGCTGACCACCGGATCGAGCCAGAGCCAGCCGGTGAGGGCGATCACCCCGGCCGCGATCACCACCCCCAGCGACACCGCCGCATCCGCGATCAGATGCACGAAGGCACCGCGCACGTTCAGGTCCGCCTTGCGGTCCGCCATGAACAGCAGGGCCGTGCCGAAATTCACCCCGATGCCGATCAGGGCGACGATCATCACCACGCCGGTTTCCACCGGCTGCGGATCGCTGAAGCGGGAGATCGCCTCGACGATGATGCCGCCGGTTCCGACCAGCAGGATGATGGCATTGGCGAGCGCGGCGAGGATGGAGGAGCGGCCGAGGCCGAAGGTGCGCCGCTCGCTCGGCGGGCGCTGCGACAGCCACGCCGCCGCCCATGCGAGGAGGAGGCCGAGCACGTCCGACAGATTGTGGCCGGCATCAGCCAGCAGCGCCAGCGAGCCGGACAGGAAGCCGAACGCCGCCTCCACCAGCACGAAGGCGAAATTAATGGACGCCCCCAGCGCAAAGGCGCGCAGGGACTTGGGCATGGCGTGCGCATGACCCGCATGGGAGTGTCCGGCGTGGGAATGGCCGGCATGCGAATGGTCTGAATGGGAATGGCCCGCATGGTCATGACCCGAGTGGTCATGATCCGCATGGTCATGATCGTCGTGACCATGCCCCGCATGCCCGCCCGTCTTGCTGCCGTTCGCCATGGTCGCCCCGCAGATTTCCGTCCCGCCGTTCAACCACCATTCAGCGTCAGGCGCATGTCGGTTGCAACCCGATGGCGCTACTTTAGAAACCCTTCCACGAGACCGGCGAACGCCTCGGGCATCTCGATGGCCGACATGTGCCCGCAATCCAGCACCTCGCGGCGCGCGCCGGGCAGGCGGCTTGCGATCAGTTCGCCCATGGCGGGGGGCGTGGAGCGGTCCTTGCTGCCGATGATGACCATGGCGGGCACGCGGACCTGCGCAAGATCCGCCCGGAAATCCATGTCGCGCATGGCGCAACTCGTGCCCATATAGCCGGCGGCTGGCGTCTCCACGATCATCCGGCGCACCGGCGCGACCTGTGCCGGATGCGCGGCGCGGAACTCAGGCGTGAACCAGCTTTCCACCACCGCATCGGCGACGGAGGCGACACCCTCGCGGCGGATGTGGCGGATGCGCGCCTCCCACATGCGCGGCGGGCCGGCATGGGCGGTGGAATTGGCGATCACCAGCCGGCGCAGGCGCTGCGGCGCATTCACCGCCATCCACTGCCCCACCATGCCGCCGAGCGACAGCCCGCACAGATGTGCAGAGGGAATGTTTAGCGCATCCAGGATGTTGAGAAGATCGCGCCCGAAATCGCCTATGGAATAGACCGCGTCCGGGGCCGCGCTCTCGCCGTGCCCGCGCGCATCATAGCGGATCACCCGGAACGACCGGGCGAGGCGCGCCGCCACCGCATCCCACAGTTCCAGCCGCGTGCCGAGCGAATGGGCCAGCACCACCGGGGGCGCGGTCTCGGGGCCTTCGAGCGAGATGCGGAATCGTTCGCCGGAAAATGTCAGGACGGACACGGGACACCCTCGGGTATGCGGTATACCGGATGTATCGCGTCACGCGGCGGGTGAAAAGAGGCCGGCCGCACATGCCGGGCGGCGGATGCGCCGGAAATGAAAACGGCCATGGAACGCCCCGTCGGGGCAGGCCATGGCCGCAGGAAACGCGCGGTTCCCGACAGACCTCAGTCGAGGTCGGTGTCGAGGATCGCCATCTGGAAATTGTAGGACAGATCGCCGTCTTCCTCGTCCTTGAACAGGACGCCGATGAACTCGTCCCCGAGATAGACCTCGGCGGAATCCTTCTTCTTCGGCCGTGCCGTCACCTTGATCTGGGGATTGCCAAACAAGGTGCGAAGATAGCGCTGCACGCGCTCCAGCTCGGTCTTTTCCAAAACGTCTGTCCTCCAGGGGTCCATCAGCGTGTCAAAACAAGGGCGCCTCAGATGTCGGCGCCTGCGAAAATATAGTCGTCGAACATCTGGTCCATGGCGCGGGCGGGTTCGGCACAGCCGGCCTCGCCCACCACCTTGGCGGGGATGCCCGCGACGGTCGTATTGTGCGGCACCGGCTTCAGCACCACCGAGCCGGCGGCGATGCGCGCGCAGCGGCCCACTTCGATATTGCCCAGCACCTTCGCACCGGCGCCGATCAGCACGCCGCGGCGGATCTTGGGATGACGGTCGCCCGTCTCCTTGCCGGTACCGCCGAGCGTCACGCCCTGAAGGATGGACACGTCGTCCTCGATCACGGCGGTCGCGCCGATGACGATGCCCGTGGCATGGTCAAAGAACAGGCCGCGCCCGATCGGCACGGCGGGATGGATATCCACGCCCAGAAGGGCGGACACGCGGCTCTGGAGATAGAGCGCGAAGTCCCGCTGCCCGCGCTTCCACAGCCAGTTGGCGAGCCGGTGGGCCTGCAGCGCGTGGAAGCCCTTGTAGTAGAGGACCGGCTCCAGCGCGCGCGTGGTGGCGGGGTCGCGGTCGATCACCGCCATGATGTCGGCGCGCAGGGCCTGCGGAATGGTGCGGTCGTCCGCCACCGCTTCCTGATAGGCGGCACGGATCAGCGCGCCGGGCATTTCCGCATGGTCGAGCCGCGCGGCAATGCGCGCGCCCACCACCGCCTCAAGGCTGGCATGGCCGAGCACGGCGCTCACCATGAAGCCGGCCAGAAGGGTTTCCTTCTCGGCCGCCTCGTCCGCCTCGTTGCGCAGCCGGGCCCAGACGGGGTCCACCACGTCCTGCCACCGTTCGCCGGCGGTCTTGGTCACCGCTGGCACCTGCGTCTGGAACAGCGACTGTGCCATCGCAGCCTCCGTAATGTTCAGTTGCCCACTTCTAGCACAGCCGAGGGCATCGGCGCACCCCGCCCCCCTCACTGCCCTGTGGTCAGGCGTGCCGGGCGAGGAAATCGAGCGCCCCCTGCTTGAACACCTTGTCGCCCACGGCGGGATTGTGGTCCCGGTTGGGAATGTCCAGCGCTTCGCCATGGGGGAAGACTTCGGCGAGGCGGTGGGCATCCCCGGCGATGGCATCGCGCGTGCCGACCGCGACCAGAACCGGCGCCCGGATGGTCGCCACCTCTTCGCGCGTCAGCGTCTGGCGCGAGCCCCGGATGCAGGCGGCCAGCGCCTTGAGGTCCGCCTTGTTGGCATCGCCGAAGGCACGGAACATCCGGCCCATGGGGTCCGTCACGTCATCAAGGCTCGGTGCCTCCAGCGCATCCGCGATGGATTGCGGCAGGCCGACGCCGTCGATGAGATGATAGCCGAGGCCCCCCATGATGAGGCTGCGGACCGCCTCCGGATATTGCAGCGCCATGGTGGCGCCGACGCGGGCGCCCATGGAATAGCCGATGACATGGGCGCGGGAGAGGCCCAGATGCTCCAGCAGCCGCAGCGCATCCTTCGCCATGAGGCGGGTGTCATAATCGCGCGCGGCATAGAGCTTGGCCGAGCTGCCATGACCGCGATGGTCGAAGGCGATGGCCCGGTAGCCGGCGCCGGTCAGCGTCTTGAACCAGGAGGTGTTCACCCAGTTCACTTCCTTGGTGGAAGCGAAGCCGTGAATGAGCAGCACGGGATCTCCCGCGCCCTCCTCCACATAGGCAAGGTCCAGTCCGTCGGATGAAAAGGTCGGCATGATCGTCCTCTGCGCGGGCGGCGGACCCTAATGCGCCCGCCCGCTCAAGGGAAGCGGGGAGCGCCGTCGCCACGTCCACCGCGCGAGGGAGACGGCGAGGCCGTTGCAGGTGGCCACCAGCCAGAACAGCCACACCAGGGCCCCCGCGCCCCACCAGAGCAGGGACAAGAGTGCGCCGGTGATGGCGAGCGCACCGCGGCCCGCCGCCTTCAGGATGAACAGGGTCTGCCCACCCTTCTTCTCCGCAAGCCGCGCGAGACGCGCCACATCGCGCCCGTCCTGCGCCAGCGCCAGCCCTTCAAGGGTGGCACGGGTGCCGGCCTTCGCCTGCACGGTGCCCACGTCGGAGAGCAGGCCCGAAAGGCGCGCCAGCCCCTGCGGGCGCACCGCAGCGCGGACCGCCGCCGCATCCATCGTGCCCGCACCCCGGCGCAGCGCGGCGACATCCACCGCCTCGCGGGACAGGCGCGTGAGATCGGTGAGGAGACCTGCGGACAGGCGCCCGGTGCGCCGCGCGACCTTGACCAGCGTCAGCCCCGCCCGTGCCGGTGCCCCCGCACCCACCGTCGCGTAGGTGCCGGCGGTGAGCGCGAGCCCCGCCGCCGAAAGCCCGAGCAGCAGGGGATCAACCGGCTCGCCACGCAGATAGTTCCAGCCCTCCCGCGAAGCGTCGCGTACATCGCCCCACAAAGTGAGGTCGCCTGCGGCGGCACCCGCAAGGCCTGCGAGATCGTCCGGCGTGCCGGTGACGAAGCCGGTGCCGAAGTTCCGCACCGCCCGCAGGGCCTGTGCGGAACCGCTGGCGGCGTCTGCCACCCGCTGGCGAAGAGCCGGAGGAATTTCCCGCCCCTACGCATCGCCCCATTGCAGGGCGGAGGCGGCAAGGTCGGGGTCATCCGCATCGAGCGCGCGCGTGATGCTGTGCGCCAGCGCGGCGGAGGAGAGGCCGCGCATGTCGAGGTCGGCAAGCACCGCAGGATCGTCACGCCCCGCCACCAGCCGCCCCGCCTCCCGCAGCACCGGCCAGCCCCAGGGCGCCAGCGCTGCAAGGGTGGAGGCGAGAAAGAGAAGGGCGAAAACGCGTCGCACGGTGATGCGGCTTTCCTCAAACTGCGGCCGTCGGCCGGTACGGTTAACCCAACGACAGACCGGTGCGGCTTTTTGCTTTCTTGGCCGGCTTGCTACTCCTAAGCTCGCGTCATTCACACGCGGAAAACGCTGGAGGGGCCAGGATGGATCCGATCATCGACTTTCTGAACACTATATTCTGGGGTTATATTCTCATCTACGGCCTTTTGGCGGTTGGCCTGTATTTCACGATCCGCTTGGGTTTTCTGCAAATTCTGCATTTTCCGGAGATGATCCGCTGCGTCATCGGCTCGAACGAGACCGACAAGGCCGGCATCTCGCCGTTCCAGGCCCTGTGCACCTCGCTCGCCTCGCGGGTCGGCACCGGCAACATCGCTGGCGTGGCGGTTGCGCTTTATCTCGGCGGGCCGGGGGCGATCTTCTGGATGTGGGTGGTGGCGACGCTGGGCATGGCAACCGCCTATGCGGAGAGCACGCTTGCCCAGCTCTACAAGGTCCGCAACGAGCATGGCGACTATCGCGGCGGGCCGGCCTTCTACATCGCACGCGGCCTGAAGGCGCCCTGGGCCGGAGGCGTGTTCTCGGTCTGCCTCATCCTGTCCTTCGGCCTCATCTTCAACGCGGTCCAGGCCAACTCCATCGCTGATGCCATGCAGGGGGCCTATGGCGCGTCGAAGGTGTGGACTGGCGTCGCCATCGCCGCCCTGACAGCCGTCATCATCTTCGGCGGCATCACCACCATCGCGCGGGTGGCGGAAATCGTCGTCCCCTTCATGGCGGCAGGGTATGTGCTGGTGGCCCTTTATGTGCTCGCCATCCACATCACGGAAGTGCCCGGCGTGCTGGCGCTGATCCTGCGCAGCGCCTTCGGGCTTGAGCCGGCAGCGGGCGGCGTTGCCGGCGCGATTGCGGTGGCGATGCTGAACGGGGTCAAGCGCGGCCTGTTCTCGAACGAGGCCGGCATGGGCAGCGCGCCCAACATCGCGGCTGTGGCGGTTCCCGACCCGCACCATCCGTCCAGCCAGGGGTTTGTGCAGGCGCTGGGTGTGTTCATCGACACCATTGTCATCTGCACCGCGACCGCATGCCTGATCCTGCTCTCAGGCGTGTTCCAGCAGGGCAACGGGCTGACCGGGACCCTGCTCACCCAGGCCGCCATGACCGCGCATATCGGCATCGCCGGATCCTATTTCATCTCGGTGGCGATCTTCTTCTTCGCGTTCACGTCCATTATCGGCAACTACGCCTATGCGGAAAACGCCATGACCTTCCTGCGCCTTGACGGCAGGATCGGCATGACCGTGCTTCGGATCTGCGTGCTTGGGATGGTCGTCTGGGGCGCGTCGGAGACGGTCGCGACCGTGTTCAATGCCGCCGACGCCTCCATGGGCCTGATGGCAAGCATCAACCTCATTGCCATCGTGCTGCTGTCGGGCGTGGTGGTGAAGCTCACCCGCAGCTATGTCAGCCAGCGCAAGGCCGGGCGCCAGCCCACCTTCGTGGCCAGCGACCTGCCGGAGCTGAAGGGCGAGATCGATGCAGAGATCTGGAGCGAGGCCCGCCACTGACGGCAGGGCCACGCGCTGGTCAGGGGAGGCCCGGTGCCGGGCCTCCCGTTTGCGTCAGTGCTTCGGGACGCGGCGGCGGCGGACCATCATGTTGAGGCCCTCCACCGCAGCCGAGAAGCCCATGGCGGCGTAGACATAGCCCTTCGGCACATGCGCTCCGAAGCCCTCGGCGATCAGCGTCATGCCGATCATGATGAGGAAGCCCAGAGCCAGCATGACGACGGTCGGGTTGGCCTCGATGAACTTCGCCAGCGGATCGGCGGCGAACAGCATCACCGTCACCGCAACCACCACGGCGATGATCATGATCGGGATATGCTCGGTCATGCCGACCGCCGTGATGATGCTGTCGATGGAGAACACCAGGTCCAGCATCAGGATCTGCACGATGGCCGCGCCGAAGCTGATGGTCACCTTGGCGCTCTCGAACATGTCGCCGC
>NCCY01000002.1 GCA_002279855.1 Rhizobiales bacterium 12-68-15 | reverse complement strand
CGCTACGGCATGGACATGCAGCGGCTGGGCTTTGCCATCGTCATCATCATGACGGTCGCGGCCGTGCTGCATCCCACCCGCCAGGAAATGGTCTATCTGCTGGCCGCGACGCTGGAGGGCGCCGTGGTTGCCGTCGTGGTGCGGCTGGCCCTGCCCCGCCCCGCCGCGCTTCGGGTGTTCCACGACACGGTGGAAGACGCCGGCATGGCGGTCGGCGCGTTCATCGCACGGCTCGCCTATGCGGTGCGCGAGGCAAAGCCCCTCCCCAATCCCTCTGTGGCGCTGCTGGACACGATCCGCGTCCGCGTGCGCGGCGCCTTGACCAACGCCTCTGCCGAACGCCCGTCAGCCCGGGGCTACCTGGAAGCGGTGCGATCGCGGGCCTATCGGCTGCGCATCGCAACGCAATTGCTGGAGGAATGCATCCCGCAGGACGGCGAAGCCGGCGCCCCGTGGCGGCATGCCTTTGCAACGGCAGCGGACCAGATCGCCCGCCATCTCCAGAACGGCCTGAGCGAGCCCTTTTCCGACCGCGACAAGACGCTCGTCGCCATCGCCCGGCTGCGACAGCTGGCCATGGCACCGGACATGGAGCCCTCGCGCCAGCTCACCCTGCTGCGGGCAGTAACGGCGTTCGACCGGCTGGCGCTGGTGGTCAGCGAACTGGCCCGTCTCCAGACCGAGGGCCGCGCCGCCTTTCCGGAGGCCGAGCCGCCGCCGGTTCTGCCCCCGCCTTCCGGCACGGGCCTCTCGCCCTTCACCAAGGTCACGATCCAGGGCCTGATCGCCACCGGAATCACCACCACGCTGGATCTGGGCCTGGGGCTCAACCACGCCTATTGGGCGACCATGACGGTGATGTTCGTGCTGGGGAACAGCGTGGGCGAGACCTATGTGCGCGCGCGCTACCGCAGCGTCGGCACCGTGATCGGGGTCATCATCGGCTTCGTGTGCATCGCCTTCCTGGAATCCCATATCTGGGTGCTCGCCGCGATGTGCCTGATCGGGCAGATGATCGGCCTTGTGACCAACCGGGAGCGCTATGATATCGCCTCCGCAGCGGTCGGCCTGTCCATCGTGCTGGCGCTCCATCTCATCTCCGGCCTCGGTACGGACGGGATGCTGGCGCGCATCTATGAGACCGCCATCGGCGCCGGCATCGCGCTCGCCGTCTCCTGGCTGATCCTTCCGGTCTATGCGGCAGATGAGATCCGGGACAAGGTGGTCTCGCTGGTCCGGCGGTTCCGGCACGCCTTTGCCGAGGCGTGGCCGAGGGGCACGGCGGCGACCCCGCGCAACATGACCGAAAGCCTATCGCTGGAATTGCGTGTCATCGCCGACCGCCTGCCGCAGATCGGTGCCGAAACCGTGCTCGGCCATCGCTCGGCGGGCGACGTGATCACCCTGGTCTCGACGCTGGAAGTTCTGACCACGTATCTCGCCTTGCTGGAGGATGTCGCCCACCGGCTGGCGACCCTCTCGCCCCGTGCGGAGGTCACCACAGCGCTGGAAGCGGCGCGCGCGCGCACCCTGCGGGCGTTCGATGCCGCGCTTGGCGAGTCACCGCCCGCCGCGAAGGCGGCGGATGCATCAGAACTGGACGCCGCGCTGTCCATTGCGCTGAACACCGCCGACACGGCGGACACGCGGCGGCTGATGCCGATCGTCGCCGATTATCTCAGCTTCTCGGAAGCCGTCCTGCGGCCGCTGGCGGATCTCGGCGGCATCCTCGCCGCAAGCGCCCCCCGAGAGCGACGGCGCGCGGAACCGTCAGCAACGCAGCCGACGCAGTGATCCAGTCCCCGGAAGTCACCATCCGGGCGGGGTAAGCCGAGGCGCGGGTCCGCCGAGGCAAACTCAGCACAGTCCGCGCTGGTGATCCCGCTGCTGCTGATCGCGCCACGGATCGGCGCGGCGCATCTGATGCTGCTGGTGCAGGGTGAGGGAGGACAGATCCGGCCGGTCAATGCTCTGACCACCGGACGCAGGAAGCCGGCAGGCTTCGGTCCGGAGCCCCCCACCGGACGCAGGAAGCCGGCAGGCTTCGGTCCGGAGCCCCAACTCCGCCTGTTGCGAACGGGAGTGCGGCGAGATCTGGCTATGCTGCACGTCTCCGGCGTGAGACGGGCCTTCCTGGGAGTGGCGGTGCATGGCGCCGTCCCTTCTTCTTGGTTTGCCCCTTGGGAGACATCTTAACACAGTTTCGGGGTTACGGTTCCCGCCGGGCGCATGCCTGCCTGCCGCAGGCATGACGCAGGCTGCGCCCCGGCGGCCGCGCGGCGCCAAAAAGAAAAGGCCCGGCGAAGCGCCGGGCCTTTGTCCATGGATCGGAAAACCTGCGGCTCAGGCCGCTTCTTCCGCCTCGAGATCGTTGTCCGCTTCCACCTCGACCTCATCCGTCTTGGCGGCGCCGCGGCGCGGACCCTTCTGGAGATAGGACTCGATGAGCTTCACCGACTCCGTCTCGGTGATGTTCTGCACGGCGGACAGCTCGCGGGCCATGCGATCAAGCGCGGCCTCGTAAAGCTGACGCTCGGAATAGGACTGCTCGGGCTGCGCGTCGGAGCGGTACAGGTCGCGCACCACTTCGGAGATGGCGATGAGGTCGCCGGAATTGATCTTCGCCTCATATTCCTGCGCGCGGCGGCTCCACATGGTGCGCTTCACGCGGGCGCGGCCCTTCAGCGTGTCGAGCGCCTTGGTGACCACGGGGGTTTCGGACAGCTTGCGCATGCCCACGGAGGCGATCTTGGGGACCGGAACGCGCAGGGTCATCTTGTCCTTTTCGAACGAGATGACGAAAAGCTCGAGCTTGAAGCCAGCGACCTCCTGCTCTTCAATGGCCATGATTCGGCCGACACCATGCGAAGGGTACACAATATGCTCGCCCGTCTTGAAACCAAGGCGAGCCTGCGCGTTCTTCTTTGTCGACATGCTTGTGACCACTCCTGATCCGGCCCTGGGGCCGGATCGTTAGCGCGCAACCACCGGGGTTCCGGATCGACCCGGGGTGGACACGCACCTGCGCTGGCGACTGGACCGGGGCGTCATCGCCCTCGGGTCCGCTCATTCAGTCGAAGGCCAAAGCCCGACACCCGCATCCGATCCGTCACAAGCGGCAGGATGCCATTATTCTCGCCCGTAGGTTCCCGAGAATGCGCCATTGTCCAGGCACGTGCGGATGATGCGGGGAAGCAATCGACTGTAATTCCTTGTATAACACAAAAATGCGCTGATTCAAAGCGCCGCTCTTTTCCTCGTCACCGCAGGCTGTTAGCCCGCGCGAGGAGGGGCCGGGGTGCAATCTCCGCCAAAACGGCACAATCATATAAACATTTCTTTATATCCCGGTTTGAAGGCGCGGCGCGCCCGTGCTAAAGGCTCCGCCATGCCGGGCGCCAGACCTCACTGGCGCCCCTCGGGCCGACCCGGACGGAGTGAACGTGCCATGAACGACTATCTGGTCAAGGACATCAACCTCGCGGACTGGGGCCGCAAGGAACTGGACATCGCCGAGACCGAAATGCCCGGCCTCATGGCGACCCGCGCCGAATATGGCCCGAGCCAGCCGCTGAAGGGCGCCCGCATCGCCGGCTCGCTCCACATGACCATCCAGACGGGCGTGCTCATCGAGACCCTGAAGGCGCTTGGCGCCGATGTCCGCTGGGCCTCCTGCAACATCTATTCGACCCAGGACCACGCCGCCGCCGCCATCGCCGCCGCCGGCACCCCGGTGTTCGCCGTGAAGGGCGAGACGCTGGAAGAATACTGGGAGTACACGCACCGCATCTTCGAGTGGGCCGATGGCGGCGCGCCGAACATGATCCTCGACGACGGCGGCGATGCGACCCTTCTGGTGCATCTCGGCCTGCGCGCCGAGCAGGGCGACACCGCCTTCCTCGACGGCGCCACCAATGAGGAAGAGGAAGTCCTCTTCGCGGCCATCAAGCGCCGCCTCAAGCACAAGCCTGGCTGGTACACCCTGCTCGCCAAGTCCATCCGCGGCGTGACCGAGGAGACCACCACGGGCGTGCACCGGCTCTACGAGATGCAGAAGAAGGGCACGCTGCTCTGGCCTGCCATCAACGTCAATGACAGCGTCACCAAGTCGAAGTTCGACAACCTCTATGGCTGCCGCGAGAGCCTCGTGGACGGCATCCGTCGCGGAACCGACGTGATGATGGCCGGCAAGGTCGCCATGATCGCCGGCTTCGGCGACGTGGGCAAAGGCTCGGCCGCCTCGCTGCGCAATGCCGGCTGCCGCGTGATGGTGTCCGAAGTCGATCCCATCTGCGCGCTCCAGGCGGCGATGGAAGGCTATGAAGTCACCACCATGGAAGACGCCGCGCCCCGCGCCGACATCTTCGTGACCGCCACCGGCAACCTCGACGTCATCACGGTCGATCACATGCGCGCCATGAAGGATCGCGCCATCGTGTGCAACATCGGCCACTTCGACAGCGAGATCCAGGTCGCGGCTCTCAAGAACTACAAGTGGCACAATGTGAAGCCGCAGGTGGACGAGGTCGAGTTCCCCGACCGGAAGCGGATCATCCTGCTCTCGGAAGGCCGCCTGGTGAATCTCGGCAATGCCACCGGCCATCCGAGCTTCGTGATGTCGGCCTCCTTCACCAACCAGACGCTGGCCCAGATCGAACTCTGGACCAAGCCCGGCCAGTACGAGAAGAAGGTCTACACCCTTCCCAAGCATCTCGACGAGAAGGTCGCCTCGCTCCACCTCGAGAAGATCGGCGTGAAGCTCACCAAGCTGTCCAAGCAGCAGGCGGACTATATCGGCGTGGCCGAGACCGGCCCGTTCAAGCCGGAACTCTACCGCTACTGAGGCGGCCTCCGGCGCCCGGCGCCCTGCCATCTCCGCCATCCACATGGCCGGCCCCTGCGAAGGGGCCGGCCATTCGCATTTCACGGCACCCGGACACGGGAACGCGGATTGTCATCAGGTGAGATCGGAGCTAGGTGTGATGCGTCGCCGTGCGCTGCGACATGGGTTGCCGGGGGGCTGACGTGAACGGTGTCGACCATTCGTTCGAGCGGGTCCGGCACGGGCATCACCCCCAACCCGCATGCGCCTGGCAACCCGCGAGCATCTCCTTCATGAGCCCCGCCTCCACATGCTGCTGAGCCTGCTGCGTGATCGTCAGCGCGCCCTGCCCTTCGCGGCAGAGATCGGCGCCCTCGGCGTCGTCTTCGGCGATATCGGAACCAGCCCGCTCTACGCGCTGAAGCAGGGTGTCCTCGCGGTCGGGGGCACCAACTTCATGCCCGGCGACGTGCTGGGCCTGCTCTCGCTCATCACCTGGAGCATCATCCTCTCCGTCACCGTCAAATATGTCATGCTGGTGCTGCGCGCCGACAATGACGGCGAAGGCGGCATTCTCGCGCTGGTCACCCTGCTGGACCTGCACCGCAGCGCCCTCGGCCTGCGCTGGTACCTGCTCGCGGCGGGCCTGCTGGGCGCGGCCATGCTGATCGGAGACGGGGTGCTCACGCCCGCCATGTCGGTGCTCTCCGCGATCGAGGGCCTGAAGGTGATCGCGGAACCGCTGGACCACTGGGTGGTGCCGCTCACAGTTCTGGTCCTGGCCGGGGTGTTCCTCTCCCAGCGGCTCGGCACGGAGCGGATCGCGAGCTTCTACGGTCCCATCATGCTGCTGTGGTTCGGCTCGCTGGCAGTCCTGGGCATTTCCGGCATCGTTCATGCGCCAGAAGTGCTCCAGGGCTTCGACCCCCGCCACGGCTTTGCCGTGGTGGCCGATCATCCGGGCCTTGCCGGGGTCATCGTCGGCGCCTGCTTCCTCGCCATCACCGGCGGCGAGGCGCTCTATGCCGATCTCGGGCATTTCGGCCGCAAGGTGATCGCACGCGCCTGGCTCTGTGTCGCCATGCCGGCGCTGCTGCTCAATTATTACGGTCAGGGCGCGATCCTGCTGCGGGATCCCAATGCGGTGCGCAATCCGTTCTACGACCTGTGCCCGGACATGCTGGACATTCCGCTCCTGCTGCTGGCGACGGCGGCGACGGTGATTGCCTCGCAGTCCATCATCACCGGCGTGTTCTCGCTGGCGAAGCAGGCCATCGAGCTTGGCTACCTGCCACCCATGCGCATTCGCTACACCAGCGAGCACAACGAGCAGCACATCTATGTGGGCCGGCTGAACTGGCTGCTCATGCTCGCCTGCATCGCGGTCGTGATCGGCTTCGAATCCTCCGATTCCCTGGCTTCCGCCTATGGCATCGCGGTGGCGTTCGCCATGGTCACCACATCGATCCTGTTCATCGCGCAGGTGCACCGCGCCTGGCACTGGCCGCGACCTCTGGTCTGGCTGCTCGGCATCGGTCTGCTCAGCCTCGATTCCGTGTTTGCGGTGTCGAACCTTACCAAGCTGCATGACGGCGGGTGGCTGCCTCTGACCATCGCCGCCATGGTCATCCTGGTGATGGTCTCCTGGCGCCGGGGGCTGGAAGCCGTGGTGGCGCAGCAGGTGCGCTTCACCGAGCCGCTGGACAGCTTCGTCGCCCGCAAGGAGCGGACGAGCGAGGGGGAAAGCCCCCGCACCGCCATCTTCCTCTCCCGCGCCGGCGCCATGACCCCGGTCGCACTCTCGCGCATGGCGGACGTGATGAAGGTGCGCTTCCACAAGGCCATCATCGTCTCGGTCTGGATCGCCTCGCGTCCCCGCGTCTCGGTGGACGACCGGGTGCGCGTGACCGTGCTCGATCCCGGCTTCGTGCGGGTGGACCTGCGCTTCGGCTACATGCAGCAGATCGACGTGCCCTCGGTCCTCGGCCCGGCGCTGAGCGCCCGCGGCGTGGACCCGGACGAGGCCATCTATGTGATCGGCCACGAGCGCATCATCCCGCCGGAAGAGATCCTGCGGCCACGTGACTTCGTCGGCCATATCTTCGCCTTCCTCGCGCGAAATGCGGAACGCTCGGTGGACCGCTTCGGCCTGCCGCGCGGACGCACCATGGAGATCGGCTATCCGGTGAAGCTCTGACCGGCGCATCCGCCACGGGATGGCCGCGATGGCGCGCTAGAGCAACAGCGAAACACCGCCTCCATTACTAACGGGCGGAATGCAGACGGGTCTGCGCCCGGCCGGAAGTGCCTCGGTTTTCCCTTGGCGGGCGGCCAAGGCGACGTAAGGTAAGAAGGGGGACTCAATTCCCCGAAAAGGTGGTTTTCCGCGGCACCGGCCGCGGCCGGCGGGGGGAATGGTGGTTCATGCGACGTCTGTGGATTTTTCTGCGCGACAAGGTCGGCCTGCATGGGCTCGGCCTCGTGCTCAGCCTCGGCATCATTGCGTTCGCCGTGGTGGTGCTGTGGAACATGCTGCGCGGGCTGGAAGTGTCGGCGGTGGTGGAGGCGTTGCATGCCAAGTCCCCGGTGCATGTGATCGCCGCCTTCTTCCTCGTCGCGGCCGCCTACCTCACCCTCACCTTCTATGATTTCTTCGCCCTGAAGACGATCGGGCGCAACCATGTGCCCTACCGGGTGGCGGCCATGGCCGGCTTCTGCTCCTACTCGGTCGGGCACAATGTGGGGTTCACGGTCTTCACCGGCGGCTCGGTGCGCTACCGCATCTATTCGGCCTGGGGCCTCAGCGCCATCGACGTGGCGAAGATCTGCTTCGTGGCGGGCCTCACCTTCTGGCTCGGCAATATCGCGGTCCTCGGGCTCGGCATCATCATCCATCCGGAAGCCGCCACCGCCGTAGACCAGCTGCCCCCGTTCGTGAACCGCCTCATCGGCTGCGCCGCGCTGGCGGGTCTGGTGGGCTATGTGGCGTGGGTGAGCCTTGCCCCGCGCAAGATCGGCCGCGCCAACTGGTATGTGACCCTGCCCGCCGGCAAGCTCACCCTGCTCCAGATCGGCATCGGCATTCTCGATCTCAGCCTGTGCGCCGCCGCCATGTACATGCTGATGCCGGCGAGCCCCTATATCGACCCGATCTCGCTGGCGGTGATCTTCGTGACCGCCACCCTGCTGGGCTTCGCGAGCCATGCGCCGGGAGGCCTCGGGGTGTTCGACGCCGCTCTGCTGGTGGCGCTGCCGCAGTTCGACAAGGCGGAGATGATCGGCGCGCTGCTGCTGTTCCGGCTGTTCTACTACATCGTGCCGTTCGGCTTCTCGCTGATCCTGCTCGGCACGCGCGAGATCGGCCTCAGCCTCAAGCGGCGGCGACTGCCCGCGCCGGGCGCGGAGCCGCCGGCGGCAGGCGAGGCCGGGGTCAAATCCGCAGCGGAGTGAGCCGCGCCCGTTTTGCCAGATGCCCCCGTCCGCGGGGGCATCCAGCCGGGGCTCAATTGTTCAGGAACTTGCCAAGGCCCTGCATGAGGCCCGATGCGCTCGCCGGCACCTTCATGACCTTGGTGCCCGGCGGCAGGGCGAACAACGACGGATTCTGCGGCCCGCGCGTCAGGGCGGTTGCCTCATAGACAAGGTGCCGCTTGCCCTTGTTCTCCACTTCGGTCCGCAACGGGATGCCATCCGGCGTGATGCAGGCAAAGGCCGGCGTGTCGATGTCCTGGCTCTTTTCGATCTTCCAGACGGTGCAGTCATTGCCCGCCACCCGATCCTGTCCCGCCGGCGTGCCCTCGCCGCGCGGCAGCGCGGTGCGGTAGGCCGGAGGCAGTTCCGCTTCCACCGCCGTCTTGGGAATATCGGGCAGCATCATCAGCATCTTGCCGCGCTGCATGTCGATAATGCCCAGCACGGCGCTCGGCATCTTGCCGCCGGAGATATGCACGCGCACGCGCGATCCGCTATGGGCCATGTCCATCACCGCACCTTGCTGGACCCTGGCTTTCAGCGAGAAATCCACGGAAGGCACCGGCAGCGGCTCGGCCAGAGCGGCTGTGGGCACCGCCCATCCGCAGGCCAGGGCGAGCACAGGCGCCAGTCGCTTCATGTCATCCTCCGTTACGCGGCCCGACCACTTCGCCGGGATGCCCCTCCCGCGACCGCCAGCGCCAGTTGCAGACAATAACACTCCCGGTCAAGGCGGGTTTCCGACTGATGCGCAGATTCCGCAATCGCATGGTTACGGCGGGATGCGGGCCTTCGTGAAGAAGCCAGCCGGCTGTCTTATTGTGTTCGTGAAATCAATGCACCATACCCGCTTATGACATTGACGCACCGGCGGCCCGGCGCGCGCGGGAGGTTCAGGTGCGACCGGTCAAGGGGACAGCGTTTTTCGGTGCAGGCTCGCGGCCCGCTGGTCATCTGGCACCGGCGGACGGGCAGTCCTGATGTCCACGCCCTTTGCCTTTCGCCGGCGCTGGCGCCGTACCTTGCCCGTTGTCGCACTGGTGGCGGCGGCCTGCGGTGTCGGCATTGCCGCGAACCTGCTCCAGCCGGCCTTCGCCGTTGTTATTCTGCTGGCCCTCGTAGCAGGTCTCGCGTTCCAATCGTCCCCGCCGCCCGCGCCGGCGGAAGCTCCGCCCCCTGCGGTCGTTCCGACCCGCCCCCGCGTGGAGCCTGTCGCCTCAGCCCTTGTTGCGGCGCTGCCTGAACCCGCTTTGCTGCTGACGCCCGAAGGCGACATTCTCTGCGCCAACGAGCGGGTGGCGCTTGCTATCGGACCCGCGCGGCTGGGCGATCCGCTTTCTTTTCTGGTGCGCGTGCCGGAAGTGCTGGAAGCGGTTCACAACAGCGCCCGCGACGGTATTCCCCGCCGCGTGGAGTTCGGCGAAAAAATCCCGCTCGACCGTTGGCTCGAAGCCCACATCGTCCCGCTTCACCTGCATGGCGAGGCCGGGATGACGTCGCGGGGCGGACGCCCCGGGCTGCCGGACACGGTGCTCCTCACCTTCCGCGATCTCACACAGCAGCGCCGGGTGGAACAGATGCGGGCCGACTTCGTGGCCAATGCGAGCCACGAACTGCGTACCCCCCTCGCCTCCCTTTCGGGCTTCATCGAAACGCTGCTCGGCCCGGCCCGCAACGACACGTCGGCGCGGGAGCGGTTTCTCGGCATCATGGGCGCGCAGGCCCGGCGCATGTCCCGCCTGATCGACGACCTGCTCTCCCTGTCGCGCATCGAACTCAACGCTCACATGCGCCCGGAGACGCAGGTGGAAGTGGGGACGATCGTCGGTCATGTGTGCGAGACCCTGTCCCCTCTCGCCCGCGACCGTGGTGTCGAGCTGAAGCTGACGCGGACCGATGAACCCCTGCCGATCTATGGCGACCGGGACGAGTTGATCCGCCTGTTCGAAAATCTGGTGGAGAATGCTCTGAAATATGGCGCATCCGGCGCCCGCGTGGAGGTGACGGTGGGCGCCGAAGGTGCGCAGGACGCGCGCACCGCCGTGATCAGTGTGCGCGACTTCGGTCCCGGCATCCCTCCGGAGCATCTGCCCCGCCTCACTGAACGCTTCTATCGCGTGGATGTGGTTGCGAGCCGCGACCAGGGCGGCACCGGCCTCGGGCTCGCAATCGTCAAGCACATCGTCGCCCGCCATCGGGGCAAGCTGGGCATCGAGAGCCCGCCCGGAGACGGCGCCACCTTCACAGTCCGCATCGGCTGCGTCAGCAAGGCAGAAAAAATCGCATCCTGACAGATGTTTAGCCTGTCATGCGATTGTCATGCATCCGTCATAGAACCGTGGTGCGCAGCCGGTAGGAATGCGGCGCCCAATGTTGCGCCTCGGCCCCGTGCCGATGGGTGACACCTATTGGCAAGGAGACTCCCCGTGAAGCACATCACCGTTCTTGGCGCAGCGATCGCGCTGGCCGGATCCGTCATTGCCGGCAGCGCGTCTGCCGCAGATATCACCGGTGCTGGCGCGACCTTCCCGGCGCCGGTTTATCAGGCCTGGGCCGTGGCCTATAAGGAAAAGTCCGGCGTCGGCCTGAACTATCAGTCGATCGGTTCCGGCGCTGGCCAGACCCAGATCTTCAACCGCACCGTCGATTTCGGCGCCTCCGACGCGCCTGTCGCCACCGACAAGCTCGCGCAGCAGAAGCTGCTCCAGTTCCCGGCCGTGATCGGCTCCGTGGTTCCGATCGTCAACCTTGACGGCATCGAAGCCGACAAGCTCAAGCTCACCGGTCCCGTGATCGCCGACATCTATCTCGGCAAGATCAAGAAGTGGAACGACAAGGTCATCGCCGACCTGAACCCCGGCGTGAAGCTTCCCGATCTCGGCATCGTCCCCACCTACCGTTCCGACGGATCGGGCACGACCTTCGTGTTCGCCACCTATCTCGCGGACGTGAGCGCCGAGTGGAAGTCCAAGGTCGGCGCGGCCACCTCCGTCTCCTGGCCGACCGGCGCGGGCGGCAAGGGCAATGAAGGCGTTGCCGGCACCGTGAAGAACACCAAGGGCGCCATCGGCTACGTGGAATACATCTACGCCTCCGCGAACAAGCTCGTGACGGTGCAGTTGCAGAACAAGGCCGGCAAGTTCGTCAGCCCGACGGTTCCCGCCTTCCAGGCTGCCGCCGCCAATGCCGACTGGGCGAATGCGAAGGACTTCGCTGCGTCCATGATCAACACCCCCGGCGACACCACCTGGCCGATCACCAGCGCGACCTTCATCCTCCTGCCCAAGGAGCCGAAGTCCGCCGAGCAGGCCAAGGAAGTCATGAACTTCTTCGACTGGGCCTTTAAGAACGGCGCCCCGATCGCGGAAAAGCTGCACTACATCCCGCTGCCGGCCGACGTTGCGGAACGTGTCCGCAAGGCCTGGAAGTCCGACGTCATGGTGGACGGCAAGCCCGTCTGGTCGAACTGAACCGACGACCCCTAGAGGTCTGACAGGCTGACCCGCGCCCCGCGCGCGGGTCAGTTCGTGAATGGTCCTGCTGGACTGCGGGGGGAGCGCAGCAGGACTTTTCCCGCGATACGGCAGGATGCTCCCGAAAAGGAACCAGGACGATGGACGCAACCTTGACCAGCCGCCCGGAGAGTGGCGGCTATGCGGGGGACATCAGAACCGCCAAGCCCACGGGCCGGACCGCCGACAAGGTATTCGTCGGGCTGCTCTGGGGATGCGGAATCTTCGTACTCGTACTGCTTGGCCTGATCATCGCCATGCTGTTCCGGGGCGGCCTCCCGGCGTTCGCCCAATTTGGCCTGGACTTCCTGTGGACGCCCGCCTGGAACCCGGTCACCGAGAATTTCGGTGCGCTGGTGATGATCTACGGCACGATCTTCAGCGCCATCATCGCGGTGGTGATCGCACTCCCGCTGTCCTTCGGCATCGCCTTCTTCCTGACGGAAATCGCGCCCCAGGCCCTGCGCCGGCCCATCGGCGTCGCGGTGCAACTGCTCGCGGCCGTTCCGTCCATCATCTACGGCATGTGGGGCTTCTTCATCATTTCCCCGCTCATGGCGGCCTATGTGCAGCCGCCGCTGATCGAGTGGCTCGGCCCCATCCCGCTGCTCGGCGCACTGTTCCAGGGCCCGGCACTCGGTGGCGGCATGCTCACCGCCGGCCTCATCATGGCGGTCATGATCCTTCCCTTCATCACGGCCATGTTCGTGGAGACGCTGGAATCCACGCCGCCCATGCTGAAGGAATCCGCCTACGGCGTCGGCGCGACCACGTTCGAGGTCTACAAGAACGTGTCGGTCCCCTACGGCAAGACCGCCATGGTGGGCGCCGTCATGCTCGGTCTCGGCCGCGCGCTGGGTGAAACCATGGCCGTGACCTTCGTCATTGGCAATGCGACCCGTCTCTCCGCCTCCCTGTTCGCGCCGGGAGCCACCATCGCCTCGACCATCGCGAACGAATTCCCCGAGGCCGCGCAGGGATCGCTGAAGCTGGACTCGCTGCTTGCGCTCGGCTTCATCCTGTTCGTGATCTCGTTCATCGTGCTGGCGCTTTCGCGCTTCCTTGTCCGCTCCAACCTGAAATCCTGAGGAGCTGGCCACCATGTCCTCCCTCGCCGTCCGCCGCACCAAGGACTATGCCGTCAAGGTGATCAGCACGGGCTTTGCCGTCGTCGCGCTGTTCCTTCTGGTCTGGATCCTGTTCACGCTCGTCCAGAAGGGCCTTCCGGCCCTCACCACGAACGTCTTCACCAAGATGACCCTGCCGCCCGGACACAATGGCGGCCTGCTGAACGCCATCGTCGGCTCGCTGATGCAGATCGGCCTCGCGATGGTGATCGGAACCCCCATCGGGCTGTTCGCCGGCACCTTCCTCGCCGAGAATGGCCGCACCTCCAAGCTCGGCCACATCACCCGGTTCGTGAACGACATCCTGCTCTCCGCCCCGTCCATCCTGGTCGGCCTGTTCGTCTATGCCTTCCTGGTGAACCCGTTCGGCGGCTTCTCCGGCTGGGCCGGCGCGGTGGCGCTCGCCATCCTGGTCATCCCGGTGGTGGTGCGCACGACCGAGGACATGCTGAACCTCGTGCCGGTTGGCCTTCGGGAAGCGGCCTATGCCCTGGGAGCGCCGCGCTGGAAGGTGGTCACCATGGTGACGTGGCGCGCCGCGCGCGCCGGCATCATGACCGGGATCCTGCTCTCCATCGCGCGGGCGGCCGGCGAGACGGCGCCGCTGCTGTTCACCTCGCTGGGCAACAACTCATGGTCCACCGACATGTCGGCGCCCATGGCGAGCCTGCCGATCGCGATCTACCAGTATGCCGGCAGCCCGTTCGACGACTGGGTGGCGCTTGCGTGGGCCGGTGCCCTCCTCATCACCATGTCCGTCCTCTTCCTGAACGTCATCTCCCGCCTTGTTCTGTCACGGACCAAATAAAGGCTGAGGAGCCAATTCGCGGCCGCCTGCGGCCCTGACCCGAATTTCAAGAGGCCCGACCATGACTTCCGCTGTGGACCCCAACCTGAGCGTTGCCGCCGCCGTCTCTGCCAGACCCGACGCCGCGCCGGCCCCCACCAAGATCAAGGTGGAGAACCTGAACTTCTATTACGGGCAGAACCATGCCCTGAAGAACATCAACTTCGAGATTCCCGAGAAGCGCGTCACGGCCATGATCGGCCCGTCGGGCTGCGGCAAGTCCACCCTGCTGCGCGTCTTCAACCGCATGTTTGACCTCTATCCCGGCCAGCGCGCCGAGGGGTCCGTGCTGTTCGACGGCGTGAACATCGTGGGCAAGGAACTGGACCCCACCATCATCCGTACCCGGATCGGCATGGTGTTCCAGAAGCCGACCCCCTTCCCCATGTCGATCTACGACAACATCGCGTTCGGCGTTCGGCTGCACGAGAGCCTGTCCAAGTCCAAGATGGACGAGCGGGTGGAAAGCTGCCTGCGCAAGGCCGCCATCTGGGAAGAGACCAAGGATCGCCTCCACACCTCGGCGCTCGGCATGTCCGGCGGCCAGCAGCAGCGCCTGTGCATCGCCCGCACCATCGCGGTGCAGCCGGAAGTGATCCTGCTGGACGAGCCGACCTCCGCGCTCGACCCGATCTCCACCTCCAAGATCGAAGACCTGATCGATGAGCTGAAGCAGGACTTCACCATCATCATCGTCACCCACAACATGCAGCAGGCCGCCCGCTGCGCCGACTACACCGCCTTCTTCTATCTGGGAGAACTGGTCGAGGTTGCGCCGTCCGACGTGATCTTCACCAATCCCAAGCAGATCAAGACCCGCGACTACATCACCGGCCGGTTCGGCTGAGCAGGAAAGGACCGCGGACATGCACGATCATATCGTTTCCGCCTTCGACATCGAGCTGAAGGAAGTCGGTCGCAAGGTGGTGGAAATGGGCGGCCAGGCGGAACGCCTCGTCATCGATTCCGTCTCTGCCCTGATCCGTCGCGACACCGCGCTGGCCCAGCGCGTCATCCTGCTGGATGCGACCGTTGACCAGATCCATCGCGAGATCGAGGAGAAATCCATCCTCGTCATCGCCAAGCGCCAGCCGGTCGCCAGCGACCTGCGCGAGTTGGTGGCTGCGATCCGCATCGCCAGCGACCTGGAGCGCATCGGCGACCTGGCCAAGAATGTGGGCAAGCGCGTCCTCGCCATCGAGGGCGAGTATCATCCGCAGAAGCTCGTGCGCGGCGTCGAGCACATGTCGGAACTGGTGCTCGAGCAGCTCAAGATGGTGCTCGATGCCTATGCCGGCAAAGACCCCGCCAAGGCCATCGACGTGTGGCGGCAGGACAGCGGCGTGGACACCATGTACACGTCCCTGTTCCGGGAACTCCTCACCTACATGATGGAAGACCCCCGCAACATCTCCGTCTGCACGCACCTGCTGTTCTGCGCCAAGAATATCGAGCGCATCGGCGACCATGCGACCAACATCGCCGAGACGGTCTTCTATATGGTGGAAGGCCAGATCATTTCCGACGAGCGCCCCAAGGCCGACGCCTCCAGCGAGACCTCCGTGGCGTTCCCGGGAGCGGCACAGGGCTGAGGCCGCCGGCCCGGCGGCGATCCATACCCGTATGGTCCCGGAGCTTGCCGGGACCCTTGGTCTGTGAGGTAACGGGACGTGCCCGCGAACATTCTCATCATCGAGGACGAGGAGCCGCTGACGCTCCTCCTCCGCTACAATCTGGAATCCGAAGGCTATGCCGTTGACGCCGTCGCGCGCGGCGACGAGGCGGAAACGCGCCTGCGCGAAAGCGTGCCCGACCTCATCATCCTCGACTGGATGCTGCCCGGCCTGTCCGGCATCGAACTGTGCCGCCGGCTGCGGACCCGCCCGGAGACAGAGCGCCTGCCGGTCATCATGCTCACCGCGCGTGGCGACGAGACCGAACGGGTTCGCGGGCTGGCCACCGGAGCGGATGATTATGTGGTAAAGCCGTTCTCGGTGCCCGAGCTTCTGGCCCGCGTGCGGGCACTTCTGCGCCGCGCCAAGCCCGAGCATGTGGCGACGCTGCTGCGGGCCGGTGACATTGAGCTCGACCGCGAAACCCATCGCGTTCACCGCAGCGGCCGCGAGATCCATCTCGGCCCCACCGAGTTCCGCCTGCTGGAATTCCTCATGCAGAGCCCCGGTCGCGTCTTCTCGCGCGAGCAGCTTCTGGACGGGGTGTGGGGGCAGGACGTCTATATCGACGAGCGGACGGTCGATGTGCATGTGGGCCGCTTGCGAAAGGCGATCAATCGCGGTCGTCAGGTGGACCCGATCCGTACCGTGCGCGGCGCCGGCTACTCATTCAACGAAATGTTCGCACGCGCACACTGAAAACAGGCGGCGCGACTGCGACTTTTGTTTGAGGCGGGGGTACCTTTCATTCCGGTTGTCCTTCATCCTATATGCGATTGTAGGAGGACAATCAGAATGAAACGTTTTCTGTCTTGCATCGCGCTCTCGCTGGCGCTGATGACGGGTGCCGCCAACGCCCAGGAAGACTTCCCCAACCGTCCCATCCGGCTTGTGGTTCCATTTGCCGCCGGCGGCTCGACCGACATCGTCGCCCGGATCGTTGCGGCGAAGATGACCGACATTCTCAAGCAGCCGGTGATTGTCGAGAACCGCGCCGGAGCGGGCGGCAATGCCGGCGCCGCCGCCGTGGCCAAGGCGCCCCCGGATGGCTACACCGTCCTCATGGGCACGGTGGCAACCCACGCCATCAACCCCGCGCTCTACACCAAGATGCCCTATGACCCGGTGAAGGACTTCGCACCGGTCTCGCTTCTGGTGAATGTGCCCAACGTGGTCGTGGTGCATCCCTCCCTCAACGTGAAGACGGTGGGGGAACTGATCGCTCTGCTGAAGGCCAATCCCGGCAAGTATGAATACGCCTCTTCCGGAATCGGCACGCCCCTGCATCTGTCCGGCGCGCTGTTCGAGAGCATGGCGGACGTGAAGATGGTGCATGTGCCCTACAAGGGCGCCGGCCCCGCCCTGGTGGACGTCATGGGCGGTCAGGTAAAGATCATGTTCGACAACCTGCCCTCCTCCATCGGCCACATCCGCAAGGGCACGCTGGTCGGACTTGGCGTGACCACCAAGGAGCGCTCGCCTGCGGCGCCGGACATGCCGACCGTCTCGGAATCCGGCCTGCCCGGCTACGAGACCTATTCCTGGAACGCCATCTTCGCCCCGGCCGGCACCCCCATGCCGATCGTGGACAAGCTGGCGAAGGCCTGCATCGAGGCCATGGCCGACCCGCAGGTGAAGGCCAAGCTGGCGGACCTGTCCGCGGTGCCCGTGGGCTCCAATCCGGCGCAGCTCTCCGACCATGTGAAGTCGGAACTCGCCAAGTGGGGCCCGGTGGTGAAGGCGTCCGGCGCGTCCATCACCGAGTGACGAACAGGGCGCCGGTCTCGGCCGGCGCCCTGCCATTCTGTGCCGGCCATCCGGCTTTCAGCCTGGAACGCACTTCAGCACCTGAAACGAAAAAACCGCCGGCCCCGAACGGGACCGGCGGTTTTTCATGGCGTGCGTCCGGGTTCCGGCAGGCCGGAACCGACGGCGGCGGTCACCGTCAGCGCAGGTTGGCGATCCGCCGGTCGCGCCGGCGATCCTGCATCGGCTGGTAGGCCATCCGCGCATGATGGGTGCAATAGGGCATCCCGGAAGCACTCCGGCCGCCGCAGAAGTGGAAGCCCTCGGTTCCCGGCTCCCCGACCGGCCACCGGCAGGTGCTCTCGGTCAGGTTCATGATGGTGCAGCGGGTGGCCATGGGCACGACATTGCCGGACACCGGCTTCGGCGCGGGGGCCGGCGCCGTCTCCACCATGGTCTCAAGGACCGTGGCGAGCGCGGTATTGCCGGCCGTGGCGGGGCGTGCCTGGGGGTTGTTCGACGGCCGGGGCGCGGGCGCCTCGACACGGGACTTGCGGGGGCGCGCCGGGGTCGCCGCCTTCACGCGACCGGACAGGCCCAGGCGATGGACCTTGCCGATCACGGCATTGCGGGTAACGCCACCAAGTTCGCCGGCAATCTGGCTGGCGGAGAGGCCTTCGCCCCACAGCCGCTTCAAGAGTTCGACGCGCTCATCATTCCAGCTCATCGCTCTCCTCCTTGACGGCTGCCCCGCGTGCCGCTGGGGGCGGGCATGCCGTCCAATCCTGTAGAACCCGGATTCCCGTGCGTGGCCGGCTCAGCCGCGCCCGATCCGATGTCCTGGCCGCATCTTGCCGACTCCCTCGGCGCTCCCCGAGCGCGCATACACCACGCGGGACGGTATCAATCGACACCTGTCAGGAAACGCACCGTACGAGATATCGTGGTCGGCGAGGGAGAACCTACAATATGCGCCGACTCCCGCACAGAGTCAGAATGGCGCAGGTGAGTCGTTTTCCCCAGTTCGTTATCGTTTCTTTAACCACGCCACCTATATTGACCTCGCGCGCGCGATCATTAGAATCCGTGGCGTCGGGCCGCTCCGCACAGGGGCGGCCTTTGGCGTTTCTGAAACCATGCGGACACTTGGCCGGCAAAATGCCTGCCCCGTCCGCCAAGCCCCCGGGAGGGCTCGTTCCGTGATTACCCCCGTCCTGCCGACCTACGCACGCATTGACCTCGAATTCGAACGGGGAGAGGGCTGCTGGCTCGTTACGACGGACGGGCGACGCTTTCTCGATTTCACCGCCGGCATCGCCGTCAACGTGCTGGGACATGCCAATCCCTATCTCGTCGCCGCGCTGACCGCGCAGGCGGAGAAGCTCTGGCACATCTCGAACCTGTTCCGGATTCCGGAAGGCGAGCGGCTGGCCCGCCGCCTGACCGATGCCACCTTCGCGGATACCGTCTTCTTCACCAATTCCGGTGCCGAAGCGCTGGAATGCGCGATCAAGATGGCGCGGCGCTATCATTTCGCGAACGGTGCCGAGCGCCCGCGCATGATCGCCTTCGAAGGCGCCTTCCATGGCCGGACGCTGGCGACCATCGCGGCCGGCGGCAATCCGAAATATCTGGAAGGCTTCGGCCCCGGACTGCCCGGCTTCGACCATGTGCCGTTCGGCGACTTCGCGGCGGTCGAGGCCGCCCTGACGCCCGAGACCGGCGCCATCCTCGTGGAGCCGATCCAGGGCGAAGGCGGCGTGCGCGTGCCCTCGTCCGACTTCCTGAAGCGGCTGCGCGACCTGTGCGACGCGCGCGGCATGCTGCTGGTGCTGGACGAGGTTCAGAGCGGCGTCGGCCGGTCCGGCCGGCTGTTTGCCCATGAACTGGCGGGCATCACCCCGGATATCATGTCGGTGGCCAAGGGCATCGGCGGTGGCTTCCCCATGGGCGCCTGCCTTGCCACCGAGGAAGCGGCCAAGGGCATGACCACCGGCACCCACGGCTCCACCTATGGCGGCAATCCGCTGGCCATGGCGGTGGGCAATGCGGTGCTGGACAAGGTTCTGGAAGAGGGCTTCCTCGACCGGGTGCAGCAGGCCAGCGGGCGGTTCCGCCAGGGCCTCGCCGCGCTTCAGGACCGGCACCCGGCCATCATCGCCGAGGTGCGGGGCGAAGGCCTCCTGCTCGGTCTGCGCGCCCATGTGCCGGCGGCCGATCTCGTGGTGGCGCTGCGCGCGGAAGGCATGCTGGTGCCGGGCGCGGGGGACAATGTGGTGCGGCTGCTGCCGCCGCTGACGGTGAGCGACGAGGAAATCGCCATTGCCTGCGACAAGATCGAGGCGGCCTGCCGCCGCATCGAGGAGGAGATGCAGCTCCTTCCGGTGAGGGGGGCTGCGGAATGAAGGGCAACGGCGTGCGTCACTTTCTCGACCTCACGGACATTTCCGCAGAGGAGCTTCGCCGCGTCCTCGATCTTTCCAAGGATCTGAAGGCGCGCCGCAAGGCTGGCGACGTCGAGCGTCCCCTGGCCGGCAAGTCGCTGGCCATGGTCTTCGACAAGCCCTCCACCCGCACCCGCGTCTCCTTCGATCTCGCCATGCGCCAGCTCGGTGGCGAGACCATCATGCTCACCGGCGCGGAAATGCAGCTGGGGCGCGGCGAGAGCATCGCGGACACCGCGCGCGTGCTCTCGCGCTTCGTGGACGCGATCATGATCCGCATCCTCGATCACGAGGCCCTGACGGAACTCGCCGCCTATGCCACCGTGCCGGTCATCAACGGGCTCACCCGCGTCTCCCATCCCTGCCAGGTGATGGCGGACGTGCTGACCTTCGAGGAGCACAAGGGGCCGATCGCGGGGCGCACCGTCGCCTGGACCGGCGACACCAACAATGTGCTGGCGTCGTGGATCCATGCGGCCGAGCGCTTCAAGTTCGCCCTGCGGGTCGCCACCCCGAAGGAATTGTCGCCGCGCGAGGCGCTCAAGGACTTCGTGAAGCGTACCAAGGCCGATGTCACCTTCATGCGTGACCCCGAAAAGGCGGTGACCGACGTGGATTGCGTCGTCACCGACACCTGGGTCTCCATGGGCGACAAGGAGAGCGAGAAGCGGCACAACCTGCTGAAGGCCTATCAGGTCAATGCGGCGTTGATGTCCCGCGCCGCGCCCGGCGCCATCTTCATGCACTGCCTGCCCGCCCATCGCGGGGAGGAAGTGACGGACGAGGTGATGGACGGGCCGCAGTCCGTGGTGTTCGACGAGGCGGAAAACCGCCTCCATGCCCAGAAGGGCATTCTGGCGTGGTGCTTCGAGGGCGCCTGAGCCCTCATCCGCCGTCACTGCAACAGGAAGTCCGCCCGTCCTGCACGGGCGGGTCTCCCGCATTCGCCCGCCAAGGCCTATATCTGGCGTCGAAACGTCATTCCCCCCGCAAGGCGAACCCGCCGCCGGCCCCCCGCCGCAGCCGGGCGCGGCTTGCCGTGGCGCACAGATCGAGGACACGGCCATGGACAGCGAGAAGGACAGCGTGCAGGAGGCCGCCTGGAGCGAGCGGCTCGACGGGCTCGATGATGCCGTCCTCCCCTTCCAGGTGGATGCTCTCGACGTGCGTGGCCGCACGGTGCGTCTCGGCCCCGCGCTTGATGCCATGCTGGCCCACCACGACTATCCCGGCGCGGTGAAGCGGGCGCTGGGCGAGGCGGTGGCCCTCGCCGTCCTGCTCGGCAGTTCGCTGAAGTTCGAAGGCCGCTTCATCCTCCAGACCCAGACCGATGGTCCGGTGGACATGATGGTTGTGGACTTCCAGAGCCCCGACAAGGTGCGCGCCTATGCGCGCTTCGACGCGGCGGCGATTGCGGCGGCGGAGGCCGCCCAGGCGGCGAGCCCTGCGGCGCTGCTCGGGCGCGGCCATCTCGCCCTGACCATCGATCCCGGCCTGTCCGCCAATCGCTATCAGGGCATCGTCGCCCTCGACGGCGAGGGACTGGAAGCGGCTGCGCACCATTATTTCCAGCAGTCCGAGCAGATCCCCACCCGCGTGCGCCTTGCCGTGGGCGAGGAGCTCCGCGCGGGCGGCGCGCCGTCCGCCTGGCGGGCCGGCGGTCTGCTGGCGCAATTCCTTCCCGCCCAGTCGGGCCGCCTCGCCGCTGCCGACCTTCCGCCCGGCGATGCCCCCGAAGGCATCATGGTGGACGACACGACCTCCGACGATGCGTGGCTGGAAACCCAGTCGCTGGTGGGAACGCTTGAGGATGTGGAACTGCTGGACCGCGACCTCGGCAGCGAACGCCTGCTGTACCGCCTGTTCCATGAGCGGGGCGTGCGGGTGTTCGAGCCCGTGGGCGTCATGGCGCACTGTTCCTGCTCGCGCGAGCGGGTGGGCAGCGTGCTGGCGAGCTTTGAAGAGAGCGAGCGGCGCGAGATGATCCAGGATGACGGGAAAATCTCCGTCACCTGCGAATTCTGCGGGCGCAGCTACGGCTTCTCCGCCGAGGAAGTCCTCGGCGGGACAGACGCGTAAGCCCTACGGCTTTCAGGACTGCATCGAGGCGGGGCGCGCCTGCAGCACCCGCCGCGATCAGCGCAGCCAGAAGCGTGGCAGGAACAGGACCAGCACGGTCAGGATCTCCAGCCGCCCCAGCAGCATCAGCACAGACAGCACCCAGATGGCAGCGTCGGGCAGGCCGGAATAATTGCTGGCGGGGCCGACCACCGGGCCGAGGGCCGGCCCCACATTCGAGAGGCAGGCGATGGCGGCGGAAAAGGCCGTGCGCAGGTCCAGCCCCATGGAACTGAGTATGACTCCCGCCACCAGGAAGGTCGCGAAATACAGGCAGATGAAGCCAAGGACCGAAGAGACGACGTCATCCGCGACCGGCGCCCCACCGTAACGGATGGGAAACACGCCGTTGCGGAAGGTGATCCGCTTCAGGTGCTGGCGCAGGGCTTTTGCGGCGATGGCAATTCGCATGGCCTTCAGGCCGCCTGCCGTGGAGCCGGTACAGCCCCCCATGAACATCAGAACGAACAGCAGCGCGTCCGAAAGCGGTCCCCAATTGGAATAATCGACCGACATGAAGCCGGTGGAGGAGATGAGCGAGGCGACCGTGAACAGCGCCCCCCGGAAGGCAGCCTCCCCTTCGCTCACGCCGGTCCAGACCTGTGTCGCAAACAGAGCAACCGTGAATGCGGCTACAATGCACAGGAACAGACGCACTTCCGAGTTGGTGAAGATTCGCGTCACGTCTCCGGACAGCGCACGCGCATAGAGCGTGAATGGCAAGCCGGCGGCCAGCATGAAGATGATGGCGACATAGTCCACCGCAGGGCTCGCGAACACGCCCATGGAACTGTCCGAATTGGCAAAGCCGCCGCTGGACAATGTGGACATGGCGAGCGTCACCGCATCGAACGCCTCCATGCCGGCGGAAAGATAGCCGAGGGCGCACAGGAAGGTGAGGATGACGTAGGCGAGCAACAGCCCCTTGGCGATGGCGCCGACCCGGGGCAAAAACTTTTCCGACTTGTCCGATGACTCTGTGCGGAACAGCTGCATGCCGCCGATGGAGAGCAGCGGCAGGATGGCGATCGCCAGCACGACAATGCCGATGCCACCATACCAGTGCAGCAGCACCCGCCACAGCAGGGTTCCCGGCGCCATGGTGTCGAGACCCGACATCACGCTGGCACCCGTGGTGGTCAGGCCGGACACACTCTCGAATATGGCATCGGTAAAGCTGAGCCTGGCCGGCCCCCACATGAAGGGCAGTGCAGCGAACAGCGACAGCGTCAGCCACATGCCCGACGTGAACAGGAAGGCCTGCCGCAGGTCCAGCTTCTGGATGGGCTCCGCCGACCGGCCCGCGAGCCACATGAGCACGCCCACGAACACCGTCACCGCCGCCGTGCCGAGAAAGGCGTCGGCCCCCTTCGCGCTTTCCGAATGATCCGCCAGCGCGGGCAGCAGCATGCTGGCGCCGAGGAAGACGAGAATAAGGCCCAGCGGCCCGGCGATGGGGCGAAGATCGAGGCCCGTGCCGGCTTGCAGCGGAAGGGGCGCGTTGGCGGTCGTCATGGGGTCAGTTCAGGATCCGGCGCAGATGCGGGGCGTCGAGGGAGAAGGCGGGAATTTCGACCGCGAAGGTTTCGCCGGTCTCGGCGAGCATGTCATAGCTCCCGTTCATGATGCCGGTGGGCGTGCCGAGCGGGACGCCGCTGGTATATTCGAACCGTCCGCCCGGAGGCAGCACCGGCTCCTCTCCCACGACCCCGGCGCCATGCACCTCCTCCACCTGCCCGAGGGCATCGGTGATGATCCAGTGGCGGCGCTTGAGCTGGACGGTGACGGTGCCGGTGTTCACAACCAGGATCGTATAGGCCCAGAAATAGCGGTTCTGCTCCGGGTCCGATCGCTCGGCGACGAAGCGCGGGGTCGCCGTCACCTGAATGTGGCGGGTCGTCGCCCGGTACATGCCGCTTTTCCCTTCACCTGCGATGGTCGTGCCAGTGAAGCCCCGAAGGCCGCCGCGCGCAACCGGCGCGCGGCGCTTTCTTCAGACTTTCGCAAGCGCCTGCGCGATATCGCCGATCAGGTCGTCGGCATGCTCCAGCCCCACGGAGAGGCGGACCAGACCGTCCGAAATGCCCATTTCCGCCCGCGCCTCCGGCGTGAAGCGCTGGTGGGTGGTGGTGGCGGGATGGGTGAGGAGGCTCTTGGCATCCCCCAGATTGTTGGAAATGCGGATGAGCCGCAGCGCATTGGCGAAGCGGAACGCACCGTCCTTGCCGCCCGCCACCACGAACGTCACCAGCGTGCCGCCGCCTGTCATCTGGCGCTTGGCGAGTTCATATTGCGGATGATCGTGCCGGAAGGGATAGACCACCTTCTCGATCTTGCCGAGGCCGGCAACCGCGTCTGCAATGGCCCCGGCGCTCGCCTGCTGGCGCTCCACGCGCAGGGCCAGCGTCTCAAGCCCCTTAAGCATCACCCAGGCATTGAACGGCGAGATGGACGGGCCGGTCTGGCGCAGGAAGGTCTGGAGATGGTCGGTGACGAACTTCTCCGACGAGAGCACCACGCCGCCGAGGCACCGGCCCTGCCCGTCAATGTGCTTCGTCGCGGAATAGACCACGATATCGGCCCCCAGCTGCATGGGCTTCTGGAGCAGAGGGGTGGCGAACACATTGTCCACCACGAGGCGCGCGCCGGCCGCGTGGGCGATGTCGGCCACCGCCTTAATGTCCACGAGGTCCAGCGTCGGGTTCGTGGGGCTTTCCAGGAAGAACAGCTTGGTGTTGGGCCGCACCGCCGCCTTCCAGGCGTCGAGGTCCGCGCCGTCCACCAGCGTGGTCTCGATGTTGAAGCGCGGCAGGAAGTCTTCCAGAATCCAGCGGCAGGAGCCGAACAGGGCGCGGCCGGACACGATATGGTCGCCGGCGCGCAGATGGCACATCAGCGCGGACTGCACCGCCGCCATGCCGGAGGCCGTGGCCCGTGCCGCCTCCGCCCCTTCCAGCAGCGCCATGCGGCTCTCGAACATGGCGGTGGTCGGATTGCCGTAGCGCGAATAGACGAAGCCGGGATCCTCGCCCTTGAACCGCGCCTCGCAGGCTTCCGCGCTGTCATAGACGAAGCCCTGCGTCAGGTAGAGCGCCTCCGACGTCTCGCCATAGGGCGAGCGGGTGGTGCCGCCGTGAACCAGCAGGGTTTCAGCGTGGAGCGTGGCCGGATCGGCCGGGTTGAACACGTTGGCCAAGGTCTTCGCGCCTCCAGATGAGGCCGAGGAGACGCTTGAACGGGCGCCGCGGCGCTGCGATCTTGGGTCCCCGGCCTTTTAGCGAGTTGTTTAACGTGGTTGCAAGCCGGCCGGCTCAAATGACCACGACATGCTAGAGGTTAAAGCTGGTGCGGCCCTTGGCGTCAAGAGCCGCGTCCGTTAAACCGAACGGACGGGGGGACCCGTCCGGCCTGGGGGAGCTGTCGCGCGTGGTGGACCTGATGAAACCCGGTATCCTGCCTGCGCAGGCCATTGCCGCCCTGCATGAAACCGGCGGCATCCTGACCGCCCTTCCCTTCGATGCGGACCAAGTGCAGCCGGCCAGCCTCGATCTGCGGCTGGGACGCACCGCGTGGCGCATCCGCGCGAGCTTCCTGCCCGGCGAAGGCCGCACGGTGGACCAGCGGCTGTCCGACCTCGCGCTCCACAGGCTCGACCTTGCGGAGGGCGCGGTGCTGGAGACAGGCTGCGTCTATCTGGTGGAACTGGCGGAGCGGCTGAACCTGCCGGCGGACCTTGCCGCCTCCACCAACCCGAAAAGCTCCACCGGGCGGCTTGATGTGTTCACCCGCGTGATCGCGGACCATGCCCGGGCGTTCGATGCCATTCCCGCGGGCTATGAAGGCCCGCTCTATCTGGAAATCTCGCCGCGCACCTTCCCCATTCTCGTGCGCGCGGGCTCGCGCCTGTCGCAGATCCGGTTCCGGCGCGGCATCGGCCGGTTGCCGGACGCGGAGCTTCTCGCCCTGCAGGAGACCGAGCGGCTGGTGGATTCCGCAACCGCCGACATATCGGGCGGCGGCATCGCCGTGGGGGTCGATCTGTCGGCCTCCTCGTGGGACGGGCTGCTGGGGTTCCGCGCCAAGCGCCATACCGGCGTCATCGACGTGGACCGCCGCGCGGCGCTCGACATCGAGGATTTCTGGGAGCCCATCAGGGCGCGCGGCCGAACGGATCTGGTGCTCGATCCCGACGCCTTCTACATCCTCGCCTCGCGCGAGGCGGTGCACGTGCCGCCGGACTATGCCGCCGAGATGGTACCGTTCGATCCGCTGGTGGGCGAATTCCGCGTCCATTATGCCGGCTTCTTCGATCCCGGCTTCGGCGATGCGGCGGTCGGCGGCTCCGGCGCCCGTGCCGTGCTGGAAGTGCGCTCCCGCGAGGTGCCCTTCATCCTCGAACACGGCCAGATCGTCGGACGGCTGATCTACGAGCGCATGTCGGAACGCCCCACCGTGCTCTATGGCGAGCTCGGCTCCAACTATCAGGGCCAGGGCCTGAAGCTTTCCAAGCACTTCAAGCCGGCGGGTTGAACGCCCAGTCCCGGCCGGGACCGGCGGGACCGAAGGCGCCGCGCACCCCGGATCAACGGCCCCGGTTGATGCCCGGGGCTGTTCGGAATATCCCTTAAACGCCGTCCGCCCCGCCATCGGCGCGGGGATCGTGGGCGCCCTCCACGCTGCCCTTGGGATGCAGCACCACCGCGCCCGCATGGCCCATCGTGTCAGAGAAGGCTTCGGGGAGGACCTCCACGTCGTGTCCGGCGCTCTTCAGGGCGGACACGACCTCGTCGTCGAAGCGGTTTTCCAGCCGCAGGTTGGTCTGGACCGATCCCCAGGTGCGCCCCAGCAGCCAGCGCGGCGCGGCGATGGCGGTGCCCAGCGGCTGGCCATAGACGACATGGCGGGTGAACACCATGGCCTGTGTCTGCGGCTGCCCCTCCCCGCCCATGGTGCCATAGGCCATGACGCGCCCGTCCCGCAGTTCGGCCATCGCCGGGTTGAGGGTGTGGAACGGCCGGCGGCCGGGCACCAGCGGGTTCAGGGCGTTCGCGTCCAGCGAGAAGCTCGCGCCCCGGTTCTGCATCAGCACGCCGGTGGAGGGCAGCACGCAGCCGGAGCCGAACTCGAAGAAGATCGACTGGATATAGGAGACGGAGAGGCCCGAACTGTCGGTGGCGCCGAGCCAGATGGTGTCCCCCTGCGCCGCCGGTTGCGGCCAGGGCAGCGCGCGGCGCATGTCGATGCGCCCGGCATCGGCATCGAGGGCGGCGGGGCTGAGCAGCGCGGCGAGATCGTGCTTCAGGTGGTCGAAATCGCACACCACCTTGTCGCGCACGAGGAAGGCGCGCTTGGTCGCCTCCACGAGGCCGTGCACATAGGCAAAATCCTCCGCCCGCTTCACGTTGAGCCGCTCGAACAGGGCGAGGATCAGCAGCGAGGCGAGCCCCTGCGTGGGCGGGGGGGCGTTGTAGAGCGTGCCCTGGGCGGTCTTCACCGACAGGGGCGCACGGGTCACCGCCTTGTAGCGTTCCAGATCGCGGCGGGTGACCGGGCTTTCGATGCGCTCAAGGTCCGCCGCCAGTTCGCGCGCGATGTCGCCACGGTAGAAATCGTCGAGCCCGGCGCGGGAGAGGTGTTCCAGCGTGTCCCCGAGCCGCGGATTGGACAGCACCTGTCCCACCTCCGGCACCTTGCCGCCGGGCAGGAAGGTGGCGGCGAAGCCGGGCGCGTCCTCAAGCTCGGCCCGCTTCTGCGCGGTGAGCGCCGCTTGCGAGCGGGTGACCGGCACACCGGCGCGGGCATGGCCGATGGCCGGGGCGAGCAGTTCGGCGAGGGGGATGCGTCCGCCGACCGCTTTCGCCGCGTCCAGCGCCAGCGCCCAGCCGCCGACCGCGCCGGGCACGGTGAGGGCGGCCAGAGGCCCGCGCGTGGGGATGGCGTCATAGCCCTTCGCGCGATAGGCGGACACGGTGGCGTGCTCGCCCGCAAAGCCGCACGCCTCGATATAGCGCACGCGCCCCGAGGGGTCGCGGATCAGCCAGAAGCCGTCGCCGCCCAGATGGTTCATGTGGGGATAGACCACCGCGATGGCGGCGGCCGCCGCGAGCGCGGCCTCCACCGCGTTTCCGCCCTCGGCGAGAATCTGCCGGCCCGCCGCGACGGCAAGGCTATGCGGGGCAGCGACAACGCCACGGCCACAATGAATGCTCTCATGCATGCGGAAGCTCTCCCTGGAGACGCGCGGGGCCATGACCGGGTGTGATGCCGGGACTTGACCCCGGCGCCGGCCCATCGCAGTGTCCGGCCGAATTCAATCGGCTTTCCCCATGCGGTTTGTTCCCGATGGCGGGACAAAGTTCAAGTGACATGACGGGAACGGCCCATCAGGCCCGCGACCTGCGGACGAGGAGATGAGAATGGCAGCGAGCAGCGCCCGTGGCGGTCAACCCCTTACGGTGATCAGCGCGACGGTCTTCGTCGGCATCCAGGCGCTTGCAACTGCGCTCGCAGCCGGCTGGGCGGTGGGCGGCCTGTTCAACCTGGGCGATGTGGGCGAATACGGGCTGATGGCCATCTTCTCCGTGCCCGCGCTCTATGCCACGTTCCGCTATGCCCGCTCCGCCGCCCATGCGGAAAGCACGCTGACCAACTGAGCCTGCGAAAGCCGGTTCAAGCCACCAGGCGTTCGGGCGCGACAGTCCTAATCCGGCGTCCAGACCGTCACGACCTGTTCAAGCGACGGGCGCGGGCGGTCTGAGGGCCGCTCGGCCGGGCGTCCCAGATGGATGAAGCCGGCGACCCTCTCGCCCGCTCCGACGCCCAGCAGCGCTGCCGCCTGCGGGTCGCGGCCCGGCCACTTCAGCAGCCATTGCGCCCCGTATCCCAGCGCCGCAGCAGCCGTGACGAGCGCCATGCCGGCCGCACCCGCTGACAGGATCTGGTTGAATTCCGGCACCTTGGCCGCCGGATCGGGCCGGCTCACCAGCACGACCGTTACCGGCGCGCGCATCAGATAGGTTCGCCACATATCGCCCTTGGCGGGCGGCAGGTCGGGATTCTGCGCCCGGTAGAGCGCATCCAGCCGGTCGCCCGCTGCGGCGCGGGCGTCACCCTGAAGCAGGATGAAGCGCCACGGCACCAGACGGCCATGGTCCGGCACCCGGGCGGCGAGGCTCAGGATGGTTGTCAGCTCCGCTTCGCTGGGGCCGGGGTCCACCAGCGAGCGCAGCGGCAGGGACCTGCGCGCCGCCAGCAGCGCCAGCGCTTCCGGCGCAACCGACACCGGAAGCGGCGTGCCATCATGGGCGGGCGCTTGCCCGTGACCATGCGGCACGGCTGGCGTTGCGACCGCCGCGCCGTGGGGCGCGGGGCGGGACAGGTCCGTCACGCCGCCACCCGCGCGGCGGCGCGGCCGAGGGCGTTCGCAAAATCGGGCGTGAACGCCACGCGGCCGGGATCGGCGCCGAAGCCCATGCGACGCATCACGTCGAGCGGCTGGGCCTTGAGGCCGGAGAGGATGACCTTCGTGCCACTGGATTTGCAGCGGCGCACGAAATCCTCCAGCGCCGCAACGCCGGTGGCGTCCACCAGCGGCACGTCCTCCATCCGCAGGATGAAGACGCGGGGCGGCTGGCCGATCTGGTCGAGCACCTCGGAGATGCGCGCCGCAGCGCCGAAGAACAGCGGGCCGCGCACGGTGAAGACCTCCACGCCCGGCGGCAGCAGTGCGCGGGCAGAGGGGTCTTCCTCCGCCTCGGGATGATCCACCCCGGCGTTTTCCGCCATGCGGTGCATGAACAGGATGGCGGCCAGCACCACGCCGACGCCGATGGCGACCGTAAGGTCTACCGCCACCGTCAGCCCGAGCGTGAGCAGCAACAGCACGCGGTCTCCCACCGGAGCGCTCATGAGATGGCGGATCTTGTGGATCTCGCTCATGTTCCACGCCACCACCATGAGAATGGCGGCAAGGCTGGCGAGCGGGATGTAAACCGCCAGCGGCGCGAGAAGGAGCATCACCGCCAGCACGAACAGCGCGTGGAACACACCGGCCATGGGCGAACGGGCACCGGCGCGGATGTTGGTGGCGGTGCGCGCGATGGCGCCGGTGGCCGGCAGGCCGCCCACGAGGGCCGAGGCCGCATTGGCGACACCCTGCGCCACCAGTTCCGCATTGGGGCGGTGGCGACCGCCGCTCATGCCGTCTGCCACCACAGCCGAGAGCAGGCTTTCGATGCCGGCGAGGAACGCGATGGTGAGCGCGCTGGGCAGCAACTCCTTGAGGCGCGCGAACGTCACATCCGGCATATGCGGCATGGTAATGCTCGCATGCAGTTCGCCGAAGCGCGAGCCGATGGTGGCGACCGGCAGATGGAAGAAGGCGACGGCCAGCGCCCCCGCCACCACGGCGACGAGGAAGCCGGGAACCTTGGGCGCCACCTTCCGCAACACCAGGATGGCCCCGAGCGCCGCGACAGACAGCAGGGTTGTCGGCCACGAGATCGTGCCGAGATGGGAGAGCAGCGTCTCCCACTGGGGCAGGAAGGCCGCCGGCAGGGTGTCGATGGTGAGGCCGAGAAAATCCTTCACCTGACTGGAAAAGATGATGATCGCGATACCAGCCGTAAAGCCGGTGACCACCGGCTCCGGGATGTAGCGCATGAAGCTGCCGAGCTTCGCGGCCCCGGCCACCACCAGGATGACCCCGGCCATGAGGGTCGCGATCACGAGGCCGTCGAAGCCGTGCAGGGAAATGACATTGGCGACCACCACCACGAAGGCGCCGGTGGGACCGCCGATCTGGGTCCGGCTGCCGCCGAGCATGGAGATCAGCAGGCCGGCCACCACAACCGTCACGAGCCCGGTTTCGGGCGCGGCGCCGGAGGCGATGGCGAGCGCCATGGCCAGAGGCAGGGCGACGATGGCGACCGTCAGGCCGGCAAGGGCGTCACTTCGCAGATCGCCAAGCCCGTAGCCCTGCCGCAGGACTGTGAAAAGCTTCGGCACCAGTCCGTCGCGTCGGGCGGACCCGTGCCGGCGCCGGACGGCACCAGCCGGGGTATCCATTCTTTCTATCCAATCACAATAGGCCGCATCTGGCACGGGCGGAGCCGCCGCGGACCACCGGGAGACGGTGGCCGAAACACCTGAGACCGGGTCTCAGGCAGGATGCTCCGAACATGGATAACATTCATGTACCAAATCGTCACGGATGTGTGGTAGTGTCAAAACTGCCGGTCTGTTGCGCGCCTGTTATGCGTCGCGCGCATTAGGCCGGGCGTGTCCATTAGGCTGCGAGGCGAGAAGCGGGTGGCTGACTTGAGCGTGTCGTCAAGACCTGTGTTGGGTCCGAAGACGTGAGCAATTAGCGCCGACAAGTTCAGCAATGGTGGATGGCCCTAGCCAAGATTGGCGATCTGACCTCAACGGAAATACACATGAGCCGTAACCGAGACTTCCGAGAGCCGCGCCGTCGCGGTTTTGATGACGACTTCACACCGCCGCGTGATCGTGGTTTTGGAGGGGACCGTCCCTTTTCTTCCCCGAGCAGCTTCAGCGCCTCCGCTCCCACCGGCCCGACCATCGACGCAACGGTGAAGTGGTTCAACCCGGAGAAGGGCTTCGGGTTCGTGGAACTCTCTGACGGCTCGGGCGACGTGTTCCTGCACGCCCGCGCCCTTGAATCTGCCGGCCAGGAAAGCGTTCCTCCCGGCTCCAAGCTCTCTGTCCGCGTTGGCCAGGGCCAGAAGGGCCGTCAGGTCACCGAGGTTCTGACCGTCGACACCTCCACGGCCGAGGCTGCGCCTCCCCGCCGTGCGCCGGGTGGCTTCGGCGCCGCGCCCCGCTCCGGCGGCTTTGGCGGTGGTGCTGGTGGCGGTGCGTCCCGCGCCCCGTCGGGCCCGACGGAAGAGCGCGTCGGCACCGTCAAGTGGTACAACCCCGAGAAGGGCTTCGGCTTCATCGCGGTGGAAGGCGGCGGCAAGGACGTGTTCATCCACGTCACCGTCGTGTCGCGTTCCGGCCTGACCGATCTGGCCGAAGGCCAGCGCGTCGTGGTGCAGGTGGGTCAGGGCCCCAAGGGTCCCGAAGCTCGCGGCATCGAGGTTGCCGACTGATCCTTCAGGCGGCGATGCACGCCATCGCCTCTGAGTGTTTCGAGCGGGCGCAGTTTCGGCTGCGCCCGTCTTCTTGTTCATGGCGTTTGATACCGAGGACCACCGAGAATGGCGCAAACCCAAGCGTCTGCGCTGTCCGCATTGCTGGACCGCCTGAAGACCGCACAGCGGGACCTTCTGCTGACCACCGCGCAGAGCCAGAGCCTTCCCTCCGACGGGACGATCCGCAAGATTTCCGAAATGGAAGGCGCGATCGCCGCGACCGAAGCCCTGCTGGACGAACTCCGCGACAAGCGGTAGCCGAACGAACGGACCGCGCC
>NCCY01000137.1 GCA_002279855.1 Rhizobiales bacterium 12-68-15 | reverse complement strand
GCCGCCTGCGCGGACATGAGGAAGGCGATGAACCCGCCCAGTTCCTCCGGCTCGCCGAAGCGCGCGGCGCCGAGGCGGGCGAGCAGGGTGGCCTCCGCCTCATCCGCGCTGCACCCGGTCTGCTCCATGGTGGAGCGCAGTGAATTCTTCAGCCGGTCGGTGCGGAAATAGCCGGGATTGACGGCATTGACCCGCACCCCGTCGCGACTGCCCACCTCGGCCAGGGCCTTGGTGAAATTGAGCAGAGCGGCATTGACCGAGCCGCCGATGGTGAAGTCCGCGCTCGGCATCCGCCCGCCGAGGCCGGCAATGCTGACGATCGCGCCGCTTCCCGCCTTCAGCTTCGGCCAGAGCAGGCGCGAGAGCCGCACGGCGGCGTGGAACTTCAGGTCATAGCCCAGCGTCCAGTCCGCCTCGGTGAGGCTGAAGAAGTTGCCGCGCTTGGTGGCGCCGGCGCTGTTGACGAGGCCATGCACGGCGTCGAACGATGCCAGCGCCTCCAGAACCGCGCTTGCCCCCTCGGGCGCGGCGAGGTCCACCGGGCAGGCCGTGACGCGCACACCATAAGTGCCCGACAGGTGCGCCGCTTCAGCTTCGAGGGCGTCGCGGCTCCGCGCCACGGTCACAAGGTCCATGCCCTCGGCGGCAAGCCGGCGGGCGATGGCGGCACCAAGGCCCCGGCTCGCGCCGGTCACGACGGCAACCTTGCCCTTCAGTCCAAGATCCATGCTGGCGTCTCCCCTGGCCGGCGTGGTGGTTCACCCGGCGTGATCATAGGCACAGCGAAAGCCGATATAGACGGCCGGAAAGTCGATGGGCTTCCACAGCATGGCGTCGGCCTGCGTCTTGTCCGGGCCATACCACCAGGAGCCGCCCGCCGTCAGCGCCTCGTTGCCGCGCCGGTCCGCCAGCCATTCCCAGAGATTGCCGCCCATGTCGAACAGGCCGTTGACGCCCGCGCGCGTCGCGCCGGCGGGAGAGTGGCGCGGCCAGGGGTCGGGGAGGCTCAGATTCATGCTCTGCGGCGTGTCGCCCACCGGATAGGGATAGGTCTTGCCCCGGGTGAAGCCCTCCGGCGGCTGCGCGCGCCGTTCCAGATACGCGGCTTCCGTCCATTCCGCGGCGGTGGGCAGGCGCCCGCCCGCAGCCGCGCAATAGTCCCGCGCCTCGGTCCAGGTCACGTGGGCGGCCGGTGACTGCGGCGCGGCCGCCTCGCCGGAGGGTGCGCGCCACGTCCAGCCCGCCCGGCGCACCCAGCCGCCGTCGAATTCAAAGCCGCCACCCTCCGCTTCCGCCTGCGTGGTCACGCCGCGCGCCTGCGCGTGAGCGGCAAAATCTGCCACCGTCACTTCCGTGCGGTCGATGGCGAAGGCCCCGATCGGCACCCGCTCGGCGAAGGCGGGCTGCACGGGAAGGGTGAGAAGGCCGAGGCCGAAGAGGGCCGAGGTGATGCGCATGTCGCTCTCCCGATCCGCCGCAGATGTCTTCCGGCGTCCTCCCCCTTACGGTGCCCGTCTGCGAATGGAGCAGGGATCAGACCTCGAAGCCCAGCTCCGGCCGCACCGGGCTACCAGCCAGCGCCGCGATCAGCGTGCGCGCCACGTCCGCATGGGGGCTCGTGGTGGTCACGCCGGCCGTATAGACTCCATCTCCTGCCGGATGCCGAGCTGCGACAGCACCGCCGCCACATGGCGACCGGCGGTGGAGGTCTCGATATTCGGGCAGAACAAGGCGGGGGCGGCGAGCAAGGCGGCGCGCAGCGCCTCCTGCGTGGAGACGTCGGGCACGGCGTCGCCCGCGCGCACCGCGACCGAGGTGGGCACCGCGCCCACATCCACCGCGCTGCCGGCGAGGACGAGGCCTTCCGCCTCAAGATCGTCGATCAGGGCCCGGGTGAGGATCATGATGTCTGCCCCCTCTCCCGCGCGCAGCTTCGCCGCCATGTCGCCTACCGCGCCGAACGTGCCGGTCACGGCGAAGCCGGTCGAGGCGGTGACGCCGGGCGCGGTGCGGCCGACGAGGCCTTCGGCGGCGCCGCCGCTCAGGATACGCAGACTGTTCACTGGCCAAGCTCCATGGCTTCGATAAGGGTTTCGCGGGTGAGCGGAAGGCGGGTGATCCGCAAGCCCAGCGCATCATGAACCGCATTGGCGATGGCCGCGCCGGTCGGCCCCTGCGAGGCCTCGCCGGCACCCATGGGCGGAGCCTCGGGCCGTTCGACGAGATGCACCGTCACCGCCGGAACCTCGCTGAAGCGCAGGATGGGGTAGCTCTCCCACCCGCGCGAAAGGATGCCTTCGGGTGCAAAATGCACGGCTTCCTTCAGCGCCCAGCTGGTCGCCTGGATGGCGCCGCCTTCCACCTGGTTGATGACGCCGTCGCGGCTGATGATCTCGCCCACATCCACCACGATGGTGAGGTTGTTCACCCGCACCTCGTCCGTGCAGGTGACATCCGCCACCACCGCGCAATAGGCGCCGGTATTCTTGTATCGCGCGAAGGCAAAGCCGCGTCCGCGCCCTTCCACGGCCGCCCGTTCGCCCCAGCCGGACAGACGCGCCGCCTCGCGGATCACGTCCCAGGCGCGCGGATCTGAGAGATGGCGCAGGCGGAAGGCCACCGGGTCCTCGCCCGCCGCCACCGCCGCCTCGTCCATCATGGATTCGATGGCGAAGACATTGGCGAAGGCGCCGAGCGCGCGCATGGCCGAGGTGCGGATCGGCATGACGGTGAGGCGGTTGTTGGTGACCGTCCTTGCGGGGATGTCGTAGAACGGCATGGCGTTGCGGTCGGCGCCGCCGCCGGTCGCGGGCGGCATGTTGATGGCGATGGGCCAGGGCGCGCCGCCCTCGATCTGCGCCGCTGCCCGCAGGGTGGAGGCCTTGCTGCGGCCGGGGCGCATGCTGTGGCCGTTGCTCCAGATGGTGTGCCGCCAGCCCGACAGCGCGCCCTGCGCGTCGAGATCAACTTCCACATCCACCCGCATGGCGGGGGCGAAGGGGCCGCCGGCCAGTTCGTCCTCGCGGCTCATCTGCATGCGCACGGTGCGCCCTGGCACCGCACGGGCCAGCAGGGCGGCGTCCAGCGCCACGTCATCCGCCGGATTGTGGCCGTAGCAGCCGGCGCCTTCCACATGCTCCACCCGGATGCGCTCTGGCGGCAGGCCGAAGACCACCGAGAGGTCCGCCCGCAGATTGTAGATGCCCTGGCTGTGGGTCCAGACGGCAAGATGCGGCTCGCCCTCAGGCGCCCAGCATGCCAGCGCGCAGGAGGGGGCCATGGAGCCGTGGGCGATGAACGGTTTCAGGAAGGAGTGCACGAGCGTGCGTGCGGCGGGGGCTGCCGCCTCGCCGCGCTGGTCCACCACCGGGTCCACCTGCTGGGTGGTCAGCCAGTCGTGGAGGCTGGCTTCGTCCGGCAGCGGAGCGCCACCGTCCCATCGCACCTTCTCCCGCAGGCGGGTAGCGGCGCGCTCCACCGCCAGTTCGTCCGGCGAGAGCAGGCCGATGAAGGCGCCATCCGCGACCACCTGAATGCCGGCGCCGGCGAGGGCGGCAAGGTCCTGGCCCGGAGCGGGGCGGCTGCCGATGCGCGGGGGGGGTACCACGCGCCCGTGCAGCAGGTCGTCGGGGCGCATGTCGTGGATGAAGCGCGGGCGGCCGAACACCTTGTCGGCGATGTCGATGCGCGGCAGGTCGGTTCCGGTGCGCAGCACATCGCGCGTGCCGGGCGTTGCGGGGCGCGCCAGCGAGACGGCGTCGGCCAGTTCCCAATAGGACAGGCGGGCATTGCCGGGGCCGATCAGCGTGCCGTCGTCCAGCCCCAGCTCCGCCATGTCCGCTCCGAGCCGCATGGCGGCTTCCGCGCGGAACAGGTCGCGCACCTCGGCGCAGACATGGCGCAGCGCGCGACCGCAATCCTGGATCGACTGGCTGCCGGAGGTGACGCCCTCGTCGGGGCTGTCGCCGGTGGCTGGGCGCACCATGCGGATGCGTGCCGGGTCCACCTCGAGGGCTTCGGCGGCCATTTTCAGGAGGGCGGTGGCAATGCCCTGGCCGATTTCCACCTTGCCGGGGATGATATCGACGCAGCCATTCGCATGGATGCGCACCCATTGGGACAGCAGCGGGTTGGCGCCGAGGCTCTTGGGCAGGGGCGGGGTGTCGGTCATCGCGCCATCTCCGCGCTGGCGGCAAGGATCGCGCGGACCATGCGGTTATGGGCGCCGCAGCGGCAGAGATTGCGGTCGAGCGCGGCGCGCACCTCGTCTTCGGTGGGGCGCGCCACCCGCCGCAGCAAAGCGGCGGCGGAGATCAGGATGCCGGAGACGCAATAGCCGCACTGCATCGCCTGCTCCTTCAGGAAGGCGCTTTGCAGCGGGTGCGGATCGCTCTCGCTGCCGAGGCCCTCGACGGTGGTGACCGCCTTGCCGGCCACGGCCCAGACGGGCGTGTCACAGGCCGGCATGGACTGGTCGTCCACCAGAACGCGGCAGGCGCCGCACTCTCCCGCGCCGCAGCCGAATCTCGGGCCGGAGAGCCCGAGTTCAGTCCGCAGGACGGAGAGGAGCGGCGTGTCCGCCTCGGCCGTGACGGCGCGAGGCGTCCCGTTGATCTCCAGCTCATAGGTGGGCATGCGGTGAGAGCCTTCAGTCCGCTGTGATGTTGAAGCGGGTGACCACACCACGCCACTTCTCGATGTCGGCCTTCAGGTAATCACCGAACTGGGCGGGAGTCATGATGAGCGGATAGGCGCCCTGCTTCGCCCACTCCGCCTTCACGGAGGCCTCGCTCATGTAGGCGACGATCTCCTTGTTGAGGCGGTCAACGATGGGCTGGGGCGTGCCGGCCGGAGCCATGATGCCGAGCCAGATGGACGCCTCGAAGCCCTTCACACCCGCCTGCTCGGCGGTGGGCACGTCGGGCATGACGGAACTGCGGTCCTTGCCGGTAGTGGCAAGGGCCACGGCCTTTCCGGCCTTCACCTGCGGAGCCATGGTGGTGACGGCATCCATCATCATGTCCACCTGCCCGCCGATCAGGCCGGTGCGCGCGTCGCCGCTGTTCTTGTAGGCCACATGGACGATGTCGACGCCGGTCATGGCCCGGAACAGCTCGGTGGCGAGGTGATAGGGCGTGCCCTGGCCGGACGAGGCATAGTTCAGCTTGCCGGGCTGGGCCTTGGCGAGCGCGATGAACTCTTCCAGCGTCTTCGCCTTCACCGACGGGTTCACCGCGATGACGAGGTCGGAATAGTTCACGGGAGAGACCGGGACGAAGTCCTTCATCAGCTCGTACGGCTTCTTGCGCAGGAGCGATTCATTCACCGTCTGGGTGTTGGACATCATCAGCAGCGTATAGCCGTCGGGCGCCGCCTTGGCGGCTTCGAGCGTGCCGATGACGCCACCGGCGCCGGTCTTGTTCTCGATCACCACCGGCTGCTTGAGCGCCTCCTGGAGGCGCTGGCCGATGACGCGGGCATAGGTATCGGCCGGGCCGCCGGGGCCGAAGGGCACCACGATGCGGATCGAGCGGTTGGGATAATCCTGCTGCGCCATGGCGGCAGGGGCGACGAGGGCGCTTGCAAGAAGCGCGAGGCTGAGCGTCACGCGGCGGAACATGGGTCTTCTCCCTTTGGTACTTCCTCGGAAACCGAACCGCCGCAGCGGCGGAGCGGTCGCCTGTTCGTTGACGGCGCAGGCGCCGGTTTCATCCGGCGTCCGTTTGGGGCGGCACCGCCACGCGGACGGTGCCGCACGGGATCACACGAAGCGGTTGGTGAGTTCGCCGATGCCGCTGATGGAGAGCTTCACCACATCGCCCGCCTTCAGGAAGCGCGGCGGCTTGAAGCCGATGCCGACGCCGGAGGGGGTGCCCGTGGCGATGATGTCGCCGGGCTCCAGCGTCATGCCGGCCGAGATGGTCTCGATCAGGGACGGGATGGTAAAGATGAGGTCGCGGGTGTTGGCGTCCTGACGCAGCTCGCCGTTCACCCAGGTCTTCACGTCCAGGTTCTCGGCATCCACCGCGTCCGCCGTGGTGATCCACGGGCCCATGGGGCAGAAGGTGTCGAGCGACTTTCCAAGGAACCACTGCTTGTGGTTCTTCTGGATGTCGCGGGCTGTCACGTCATTGACGATGGTGTAGCCGAAGATGTGCTTGAAGGCGTCCGCCGCCTTGATGCCCCGGCCGCCACGTCCGATGACGAGGGCGAGTTCCACCTCGTAGTCGATGGCGTCGGTGACGCCGGGATGGGTCTCCACCACGGCATCGGGGCCGACCACCGTGCTCGCCGGCTTGGAGAACACCGCCGGGTGCGTGTCGATCTCGGCGCCAGCCACGGCGCCCGCCTCGAACCCGCTCTGGGCGAATTCCTTGGCGTGGTCGCGATAATTCTTGCCGACGCAGATGATGTTGCGGCGGGGATGCGGGATCGGCGCCAGCAGCTTCACGCTGGAAAGGGGCACGCCTTCGCCGCCGGCGGCGAGGCTGCCGGACAGCGCGTCCCAGCGGGTGATGACATCGAGCATGTCGGTCGCCGCGATGAGCTGAATGGTGGTCTCGTCCTCAGAGACGAGGCCGACGCGCACAGTGCCGCCGACATCGAAGGTCGCGAGTTTCATGATCGTCCTATTGGTTTACCAATTACGCCAGTTATTGATTTTGGTGCACTATATTCGCTAAAGAACTCCTGTAAACCGGATAATTGGCACGCCATCATTTGCTTGTCGTGAAAATTGGTATACCAATCTCAGGCTTTCTGGGGAGAGGTCATGTCGAAACACGCCGACCGCGTTCATGCATTCCTCGAGGAGGCGCTCGCCACCGGCGGCTACGCGCCGGGTGCCAAGCTGCCGACGGAACGGGCGTTGTCGGAGCAGGTGGGCGTGCCACGCAGCGCGGTGCGCGACGCCCTCTCCGTGCTGGAGGCGCGCGGCGTGGTCACCCGCATCGTGGGCAGCGGCACCTATGTGGCGGAGCGCGCGCCGCCCCTGGCGCCGAGCGGGCGCCGCGAGGTCAGCCCGGCCGAGATCATGGCGGCCCGCCTCGTGGTGGAGCCGCGCCTGTCATTGCTGATCGTCACCCACGCCACCGCCTCGGACTTCGAGCGCATGGATGCGTGCAACCGCAATGCGGAGGCTGCTGCCGATTTCGAGGCGTTCGAGCGGTGGGATGCCGCCCTTCATCAGGTGATGGCGGAGGCGACCCATAACCGGCTGATCATGGATCTGTACCGGGAGGTCACCGAGGCGCGCGACCGCACCGAGTGGGGCGATCTCAAGCGACGCAGCATCAATGCCGAGCGCCGGGCCATCTATGAGGCCGACCACCGCGTGATCGTGGCGGCGCTGAGGGCGCGCGATTCCATGGCCGCCGAGCGGGCCATCGAGGACCATCTGAAGACGGTGCGCAGCAATCTGTTTGGGGGGTAGAGCCGCGCCCGCGCGGCTCTAAACGGGCAGCTCGGATGCTGAAGTCCGGAGGGGCGCGGCAGGCGGGCCGCACCGGACTGTCATTCGGGAGAGGTTTCGGACGCCACCTTGGCTGCGGGGCGGGTCTTGCGGCGGCTCGCCACCTGCTGGTGCTCGCTGCCGAGGCGGGTGAAGTCGCACCACATGGTCTCCACGCCCGCAAGCTGGCCGCGAAACGTGGTGGGGCCGGTCTTCACCACTTCGAAGCAGGGCTCGAAGGTCATGCCATCCACGAAGCCGCAGACATTCTCGGTGCGCACGCGCACCGTGTTGGGCGGCAGGCGCACGAAGCGCGCGGAACCCTGCGACTGGAACGTGACGGTTCCGGCCACCGACCCGTCCGGGAAGATGCGGCCGGCGCCCGTGGTGCCTTCAAAGCAGCTGAAGGCGTAGGTGCGCCCCACGACAAAGGCGCGGGCCTGCTCGGGAGTGAGGGTTTGCGCGCTGGCTGCCCCAGTCCCGATGAAGGCAATGCCGGCGATCGCGAGAAGTGTGCTTCGCATGGCCTTTTTCATAAGACGACGATGGTTAACAAATACGATGCACCGCTGCGGCCGGAGAGCGCAAGCCGGCAAGCGCGAGCCTATCCTGAGCCCGGCGCGCTTTCGGCGCTTCTGTTGCGAAGAGGTCGCGGACCATGCCGGACAATGAAACCGATTTGCCGCCCGGCCCCGGAAATGTCCTGTTTGTTAACCTCCCGTTAAAATCCCATGCACACCCTTCGGGCCTGCGTTCATCGACCAATATTGGAGAGCACCATGCTACCAAGAGTGGCCATCACGCTGGCTTTCATCTTCACGGGCGGCGCGGCTCTTGCCGCCAAGCCTGAACCGGCAGGGACATTCAACGCATGGAGTGTCTGGACCTACAAGGACGGGGGTAAGAAGAACTGTTACATCTATTCCGCCGCCACGACCAAGTCGCCCGCCCGCCTCAATCACGGCGACGTCTCCTTCTTCGTGCGCACCGTGAATTCCTCACAGGCGAAGACCGAGGCGAACTTCACCGTCGGCTATGACTTCGCCCCCGGCTCCACGGTCCGGGCGGAGATCGGCAGCGCCACCTTCGACATGATGGTGCAGGGCGACAATGCCTGGCTGATGGAGGCGGAGAAGGAAAAGGACCTTCTCGCGGCCATGCGCGGCGGGGACGAAATGTCCATCCATGCGCGCTC
>NCCY01000136.1:7030-8891 GCA_002279855.1 Rhizobiales bacterium 12-68-15 | reverse complement strand
AGCGCGCGGGTCTCGTCAACGCCGCCCGGATCGTGATCCCTCAGCCAGGCCCGGATCGCCACCAGAAGCGGCCGCGCCTTGGCCGGCGCGGCTTCACCATGAAACACCATCCACCTCCTCGGCCGGTCCGGATCGGACGCGCCATCATGGCCCGGCCGATCCTAACCGCAGGTATCCGCGAGGTGGAGAAGTTTTACCGATCCGCTCAGCGGGTGACGTAATAGCCGGGCGCGGGCGTCACCACATAGGTCTGGGCCGGAACATAGACGCGCGGCGCGGGCGAAACGATGGTGGAGTTGCGCCCACCTACGCCGGCGGAATACTGGTCCTGCTGGATCATGTAGCCCTGCCCGGTGCGCAGCAGATAGTCCATCTGCTGGGTCTGGATCATGCTGTCATTGACCTTGTTGATGGAATCGTCCGCCATGGCGCTGCCCGGCATGGCCGCGCTGGCGGCGATGGCGAGGGCGAGCAGGCCGGAGCCGGTAGCGAAAAGCGACTTCATGTGTCTCTCCATCGGTTTGTGCCGGGGGGGCGGATTGCCGCCCGGCTGCGCCGTCCGTGCCCTTCAGCGGGTGGCGGCGGCGCCATGTGTTTGAAGATGCAACGCACGATCCGGCCGTTCGGTTTCATGCCGTCTTGACGGCTCCGCATACCGGCCTCCGAGCGGTCGTTGGGCTGTGCCGGCTTCCCTCCGGCGGCGCGGGGCTTTACAGCACGTGCCAGCCGGATCGCGGCGGTCCGGTCTCGACCATCGCGGGTTCGCCCGTGGACTGACAGAGGGGATGCTGGTGACGGCGAAGGTGAAGGAGCGCTATTCGGCCAAGGTCGCCCGCGGCGAGATCGCCCGCGACCCGGCGCAGGCCGCCATCGTGGACGCATTTGCCAGGCTGGAGGGCGATTTGCGCGACCGGGCGCTGGCCTCCAAATCCTCCGCCCTCGGCTGGCTGTTCCAGCGCCGCGCGCCGACGCCGCCCCGCGGGCTCTACATCTATGGCAAGGTCGGGCGCGGCAAGACCATGCTCATGGACCTGTTCTTCGAGACGGCTCCCTCCAAGGCGAAGCGCCGGGCGCATTTCCACGAATTCATGGCGGATGTGCACGAGCGCATCTTCCAGGAGCGCGAAGGCCAGAAGAAGGGCACCCGCAAGCAGGTGGACCCGCTCCAGCCGGTGGCGGACGAACTGGCGCGGGAAGCCAAGCTCCTGTGCTTCGACGAGTTTCACGTCACCGACATTGCCGATGCCATGATCCTCGGCCGGCTGTTCCAGAAGCTGTTCGCGGACGGCGTGGTGGTTGTCGCGACCTCCAATGTCGCGCCGCGCGATCTCTATGCCGGCGGGCTCAACCGGGCGCTGTTCCTGCCGTTCATCGACATGATCGAGGCGCGCATGGAGGTGCAGAACCTCGATGCGCCCACCGATTATCGCATGGAGAAGCTGTCGGGCCTGCCGGTCTGGTACGCGCCGCTGGGACCGAAGGCGACGCAGGCGCTCGACGACGCCTTCGCCCGGCTGGTCGGCCCCGCCGGCGCCCGGCCGTCGGAACTGGCCATGAAGGGGCGGACCATTCCGGTTCCGGCCTGCGGCGCGGGCACGGCGCGCTTCGGCTTTGACGACCTCTGCATGCGCCCGCTCGGGGCCTCCGACTATCTCAAGATCGCCCACAGCTTCCATACGGTGGTGCTGGACGACATCCCCATCCTCAATGGCGACCGCCGCAATGAAGCCAAGCGCTTCATCACCCTCATCGACACGCTCTATGATGGCGGCGTGAAGCTGATCGCCTCCGCCGATGCGGAGCCGGAACAGCTCTATCTCGGCACCGAGGGCGCGGAGGCGTTCGAATGGGCGCGCACCGT
>NCCY01000136.1:0-7012 GCA_002279855.1 Rhizobiales bacterium 12-68-15 | reverse complement strand
AGGATCGGGTGCACTGCACCGATTTGGTTCCATATGCGGGCTCCCCCGGCTTGAACCCCTGTGCGGATGGGAGTAGTCAAGCCGCGCGCGGCCACGGTCGCAGCTTCGTCCGCACCGAGGATTCCTCCGTATGGCCCGCAACAAGATTGCCCTGATTGGCGCCGGCCAGATCGGCGGCACGCTTGCGCTTCTTGCGGGCCTGAAGGAACTGGGCGACATCGTGCTGTTCGATGTCGCCGACGGCACGCCGCAGGGCAAGGCGCTGGATCTGGCGGAGCTGGCTCCTGTAGCCGGCTTCGACGCGCTGCTGGCCGGGACCAACACCTACGAGGCCATCGCGGGCGCGGACGTGGTGATCGTCACGGCCGGTGTCGCCCGCAAGCCGGGCATGAGCCGCGACGACCTTCTGTCCATCAACCTCAAGGTGATGGAGCAGGTGGGGGCGGGGATCGCGAAGTACGCGCCCGACGCCTTCGTGATCTGCATCACCAACCCGCTCGACGCCATGGTCTGGGCGCTGCAGAAATCCTGCGGGCTGCCCAAGGAAAAGGTCGTCGGCATGGCCGGCGTGCTGGATTCGGCGCGCCTGCGCTATTTTCTGGCGGATGAGTTCAATGTGTCGGTGGAAGACGTGACCGCCTTCGTGCTGGGCGGGCATGGCGACACCATGGTGCCGCTCATCCGCTATTCCACGGTGGCGGGCATCCCGGTGCCGGACCTGATCCGCATGGGCTGGACCACGCGCGAGCGGATCGAGGCCATCATCCGGCGCACCCGCGACGGCGGCGCGGAAATCGTCAATCTGCTGAAGACCGGCTCGGCTTTCTACGCGCCGGCAGCGTCCGCCATCGCCATGGCGGAAGCCTATCTGAAGGACAAGAAGCGCGTCCTGCCGTGCGCGGCCTATCTCGCGGGCGAGTACGGCCTGCGGGACATGTATGTCGGCGTCCCCGTCGTGATCGGCGCCAAGGGCGTCGAGCGCGTGGTGGAGGTCGAACTGGATCGCGACGAGAAGGCGAATTTCGAGATGTCCGTGAAGGCGGTGCAGGGGCTCATGGAGGCCTGCATCAAGCTCGCGCCCGATCTCGCAAGGTGAATTTGCGGCGGCCTTACGGGTCGCCGTTTTCGTGTCGGCGGGGTTAAGCTTCGCCGGTTTGGCCAGTCGCATACCTGCCCCATATGGGACAGGCGGTGCGCAACCCCTGGGGACCAAGCCCGATGAATATTCATGAATACCAGGCGAAAGCGCTCCTGAAGAAGTATGGCGCGCCTGTTTCCCGCGGCATTGCCGTGTTCAATCCGGCCGAGGCCGAGAAGGCCGCCGGCGAGCTGGGCGGCCCGCTCTGGGTCGTGAAGTCGCAGATCCATGCCGGCGGTCGCGGCAAGGGCAAGTTCAAGGAAGCCGCTGCCGGCGAGAAGGGCGGCGTGCGCCTCGCCAAGTCCGTGGATGAGGTGAAGACCTTCGCCGAGCAGATGCTGGGCAACACGCTGGTCACCATCCAGACCGGCCCGGTCGGCAAGCAGGTGAACCGCCTCTATATCGAGGAAGGCTCCGACATCGCGAAGGAGTTCTACCTCTCGCTGCTGGTGGATCGCGAGACCTCCCATGTGGCCTTCGTCGTCTCGACGGAAGGCGGCATGGACATCGAGGAAGTGGCGCACAGCACCCCCGAGAAGATCATCACCTTCTCCGTGGACCCGGCTTCGGGCATCCAGGGCTTCCACGGCCGCAAGGTGGCCGCGGCCCTCGGCCTCACCGGCGACCTCGCCAAGCAGGCCGGCAAGGTGACCGACGCGCTCTACAAGGCGTTCGTCGATACCGACATGGCGATGCTGGAGATCAACCCGCTCATCGTCACCAAGGACAACCGCCTCGTCGTGCTCGACGCCAAGGTGTCGTTCGACAGCAACGCGCTGTTCCGTCATCCGGACCTCGTGGAACTGCGCGACGAGACCGAGGAGGATGCCAAGGAGATCGAGGCGTCCAAGTATGACCTCGCTTATATCGCCCTCGACGGCACCATCGGCTGCATGGTGAACGGCGCCGGCCTCGCCATGGCGACGCTGGACATCATCAAGCTCTATGGCGAAAGCCCGGCCAACTTCCTCGACGTGGGCGGCGGCGCCACCGAGGAGAAGGTGACGGCGGCCTTCAAGATCATCACCTCGGACCCGAGCGTGAAGGGCATTCTCGTCAACATCTTCGGCGGCATCATGAAGTGCGACGTGATCGCACGCGGCGTGCTGGCGGCGGTGAAGGCGGTGGGACTTCAGGTGCCCCTGGTGGTGCGCCTCGAAGGCACCAATGTGGAAGAAGGCAAGGCGATCATCCGCGAGAGCGGCCTGAACGTGATCCCCGCCGACGATCTGGATGATGCGGCGCAGAAGATCGTTGCGGCCGTGAAGAAGGGAGCCTGAGCGATGTCCGTGCTCATTGATCGCAACACCAAGGTCATCACCCAGGGCTTCACCGGCAAGAACGGCACCTTCCACGCCGAACAGGCCATTGCCTATGGCACGAAGATGGTCGGCGGAACGTCTCCCGGAAAGGGCGGCTCCACCCATCTCGGCCTGCCGGTGTTCGACACCGTCATCGAGGCCCGCGAGGCCACCGGCGCCGACGCCAGCGTCATCTACGTGCCCCCGCCCGGCGCGGCGGACGCCATCCTTGAGGCCATCGACGCGGAAATCCCGCTCATCGTCTGCATCACCGAGGGCATCCCGGTGCTCGACATGGTGCGCGTGAAGCGGGCGCTGTCCGGCTCGAAGTCGCGCCTCATCGGCCCGAACTGCCCCGGCGTCGTCACCGCCGGCGAGTGCAAGATCGGCATCATGCCGGCCAACATCTTCCGCGCCGGCTCGGTGGGCATCGTGTCGCGTTCCGGCACGCTGACCTATGAGGCGGTGTTCCAGACCTCCCAGGAAGGCCTCGGCCAGACCTCGGCGGTCGGCATCGGCGGCGATCCGGTCAAGGGCACCGAGTTCATCGACGTGCTGGAGATGTTCCTCGCCGACGACAAGACCGAATCCATCGTCATGATCGGCGAGATCGGCGGCTCGGCGGAAGAAGATGCCGCCCAGTTCCTCAAGGACGAGGCCAAGCGTGGCCGCAAGAAGCCCATGGTCGGCTTCATCGCGGGCCGCACGGCTCCTCCCGGCCGCCGCATGGGTCATGCGGGTGCGATCATCTCCGGCGGCAAGGGCGGCGCGGAAGACAAGATCGCCGCCATGGAAGCGGCCGGCGTCCGCGTGTCGCCTTCGCCTGCGCGCCTCGGCAAGACCCTTGTCGAAGTGCTGAAGGGCTGAACGGGTTAACGCCCCGGCAACCAAGGATATGGGCCGCTCCACCGGGCGGCCCATTTCAGTTCGATATGCCTGCCGCGACACCGGCAGGACAAAATTGACAGGTAGGAGCATCGTGTCGGACGCAATGCAGTCATGCTCGCCGGGCACCCCCAGGGGGTTCGTCATGGCGCGCGGGGCGGGCTATGTATCCGGCTACAGCCACGCTCGGCTTTAGGCTGATTGTGGCGGGACGCGCGGGGGCCAGACCGGACCTTGCGTCAGAATCACGAGAGAATCTGGCTTTTGGGCTTGGTTTTGGGCGCAACTTGCGCTTTGAAAGGCCTCGGCTCGGAACGCCACCGGGATGGGATCCATGTCGCGCGCGGAACAGAACGACCTCTTCCTCTCCACCTCCTTCCTTTATGGAGGTAATGCTCAGTGGATAGAAGATCTCTATGCACGCTACGAGGCCGATCCCGCCTCGGTGGATGAGCAGTGGCGGGCCTTCTTCGCGGCCCTTCAGGAAGACCCCGGACAGGTGGTCCAGAACGCCCGCGGCGCCTCCTGGAAGAAGCCGCACTGGCCGGTTCACGCCAATGGCGAACTGGTCTCCGCGCTCGACGGAAACTGGGGCGAGGTGGAGAAGGTCGTCACCGACAAGGTGAAGGCCAAGGCCGAGGCCAAGGGAATCGAGCTGTCTGCCACCGACGTGCAGCAGGCGACCCGCGATTCCGTCAAGGCGCTGATGATGATCCGCGCCTATCGCATGCGGGGCCATCTGCATGCCGACCTCGACCCGCTGAACCTGACGCCGCCGCGCGTGGCGCCGGAACTCGATCCGGCCTCCTACGGCTTCTATGAGGCCGACCTCGACCGCAAGATCTTCATCGACCACGTTCTGGGTCTGGAGTTCGCGACGGTGCGCGAGATGCTCGGCATCCTCCGCCGCACCTATTGCCAGACCATCGGCGTCGAGTTCATGCACATTTCCTCCCCGGAGGAGAAGGCCTGGATTCAGGAGCGCATCGAGGGGCCGGACAAGGAAGTGTCCTTCACCCGCGAGGGCAAGCGCGCCATCCTCAACAAGCTGGTGGAGGCCGAGGGCTTCGAGAAGTTCCTCGACGTGAAGTATACCGGCACCAAGCGCTTCGGCCTGGATGGCGGCGAGAGCCTGATCCCGGCGCTTGAGCAGATCATCAAGCGCGGCGGCAATCTCGGCGTGCAGGACATCGTGTTCGGCATGGCCCATCGCGGCCGCCTCAACACCCTGACGCAGGTCATGGGCAAGCCGCATCGCGCGCTGTTCCACGAGTTCAAGGGTGGCTCCTGGGCCCCCGACGACGTGGAAGGCTCGGGCGACGTGAAGTACCATCTGGGGGCTTCGTCGGACCGCGAGTTCGACGGCAACAAGGTGCACATTTCGCTCACCGCCAATCCGTCTCACCTTGAGATCGTGAACCCGGTGGTGCTCGGCAAGGCCCGCGCCAAGCAGGACCAGCTCAAGGATGCGGAGCGCGTGAAGGTGCTCCCGCTGCTGATCCACGGCGATGCCGCGTTTGCAGGCCAGGGCGTGGTGGCGGAGTGCTTCGGCCTGTCCGGGCTGAAGGGGCACCGCACCGGCGGTTCGCTGCACTTCATCATCAACAACCAGATCGGCTTCACCACCAATCCGCGCTATTCGCGCTCCTCGCCCTATCCGTCGGATGTGGCGAAGATGATCGAGGCGCCGATCTTCCATGTGAACGGCGACGATCCGGAGGCCGTGACCTTCTGCGCGAAGATCGCCATCGAGTTCCGGCAGCGCTTCCACAAGCCCGTCGTCATCGACATGTTCTGCTACCGGCGCTTCGGCCACAATGAAGGCGACGAGCCCGCCTTCACCCAGCCGAAGATGTACCAGGTGATCCGGAACAAGCCGTCCACGCTGGAGCTCTATGCCCGCAAGCTGGAAGCCGAGGGCGTGATCGCGCCCGGCGAGATCGACCAGATGCGTGGCGCCTGGCGCGACCGGCTGGAAGGCGAGTATGAGGCCGGCCAGGCCTACAAGCCCAACAAGGCGGACTGGCTGGACGGTCGCTGGTCCGGCATGCGCGCCACCCACGAGGATGACGATCCGCGGCGCGGCGACACCGGCGTTGACCTCGATACGCTGAAGGCCATCGGCGAGAAGATCACCCGCGTGCCGGAAGGCTTCAAGCCGCACCGGACCATCCAGCGCTTCCTCGACAACCGCCGCAAGGCGATCGAGGAAGGTGCGGGCATCGACTGGGCGACCGGCGAGGCTCTGGCCTTCTGCACCCTGCTGAACGAGGGCAGCCCCGTGCGCCTCTCCGGCCAGGATGTGGAGCGCGGCACCTTCTCGCAGCGCCACTCGGTGCTCACCGACCAGGAAACCGAGGCGCGCTACAAGCCGTTCAACCATCTGAGCGATACGCAGGCCAAGTACGAGGTCATCAATTCGATGCTCTCGGAAGAGGCCGTGCTCGGCTTCGAATATGGCTACACCCTCTCCGAGCCCAACACGCTGGTGCTCTGGGAAGCGCAGTTCGGCGACTTCGCCAACGGCGCGCAGGTGCTGTTCGACCAGTTCATTTCCTCGGGCGAGCGCAAGTGGCTGCGCATGTCCGGCCTCGTCTGCCTGCTGCCGCACGGCTATGAGGGGCAGGGGCCGGAGCATTCCTCCGCGCGTCTGGAGCGCTATCTCCAGCTCTGCGCCGAGGACAACATGCAGGTGGCGAACGTCACCACCCCGGCCAACTACTTCCATATCCTGCGCCGCCAGATGAAGCGCGAGTTCCGCAAGCCGCTCATCCTGATGACGCCGAAGTCGCTGCTGCGCCACAAGCGGGCGGTGTCGCGGCTCGACGAGCTGGCGACGGGAACCTCGTTCCACCGCCTGCTGTGGGACGATGCGGAGACCGGCGGCGATGCCACCAAGCTGGTGGCGGACGACAAGATCCGCCGCGTCGTGATGTGCTCCGGCAAGGTCTATTTCGACCTGCTGGAAGAGCGCGAGAAGCGCGGCATCAACGACGTCTATCTGGTGCGCATCGAGCAGCTCTTCCCGTTCCCGCTGAAGAGCCTCGTGCAGCTTCTCTCGCGCTTCAAGGGCGCGGAGATGGTGTGGTGCCAGGAAGAGCCGAAGAACCAGGGCGCCTGGGCCTTCGTGCAGCCGTATCTGGAATGGGTGCTGGAAAACATCCAGGCCGCCAACCGGCGTCCGCGTTATGCCGGCCGCGCCGCGTCCGCTGCGACCGCGTCGGGCCTGATGTCGAAGCACCTCGCGCAGCTCAAGGCGTTCCTCGAAGAGGCGCTGGGCTGAGGCCCGGCCCGCCGGCGTCTGCCGGAGGGGGCCGATCAATGACAGGCGCCGCCGGCTGAGCCGGCAGCGTCAGGTTTCGAGGCGGATGCGGTGCCTTCCGGAATCGGGAGTTCCCGCTGCCGCCATGTGTGCGCCGGAAGAGGTCCGGCGCGTCCGCAGGACGTTTGAGGGAGGCCCCGACGGGGCGAATGGAATGGCGACCGAAATCCGCGTGCCCACGCTGGGCGAATCCGTTTCCGAGGCGACCATCGGCAAGTGGTTCAAGAAGCCCGGCGATGCGGTGAAGGCCGACGAGCCCTTGGTCGAACTCGAGACCGACAAGGTCACGGTGGAAGTGCCCGCACCCGCCTCCGGCGTGCTCGCGGAGATCGTCGCGGCGGACGGGACCACCGTCGGTGTCGGCGC